>CAMWUF010000009.1 GCA_947177375.1 uncultured Ruminococcus sp. | reverse complement strand
GTTTAAGATAGTAAAAAATTACGGAAAATTTTGCACAAAATTTTATATATTTTTTTGTAAAAAAATAACAAACAGCAGAATTTTTCAACTCTGCTGTTCTTGCTGATTTGTTAAATTCGTCACCCAGTTGTATTTTATATAATGCTTGTAAACTGCGGGAATTTTTACAAATTCGTCAAGCGTTAAAATAAATGCAACAGCAATAACTGGCAAATGCAACACAAATGCACCTATCATTCCTAATGGCACAACAACCGCCCATAAAGTAACAATATCACAAATCATGCCAAATTTTGTATCACCTCCAGAAGCAAAAATTCCAGTTATAATTGTAGAATTTAATGAATTGCCGATAATATAATAACTTGCCATAAATAGCATATATTTTAAATATACCTGTGCTTGTGGATTGAGAGCCGTAATTTTAAGAATCAAAGGCGTTAGTGCTAAAATTACTAAGCCTGAACCAATGCCAATCCAGATAGAAAATCTGACAAAACTACCCCCTGCTTTTTTCGCTTGTTCTAATTCATTTCTGCCAAGCATACCGCCAATAATAATCGCAACACCAGCGGAAATGCCCCAACAAAGACTTGCAATCATACTACGAATAATACTTGCAATTGAATTTGCTGCTGTGGCATCTGTTCCAAGATGTCCCATAATGACAGAATACATTGTCACACCACCGCCCCATCCGAGTTGATTTAATAATAACGGTGTCGTATATTTCCAGTAATCTCTATGCAATTCTGAATTTGAAAAACAGAGCATTTTTTTTAAATTTAATTTCGGACATTTGCCTTGTAACATGACAATCAATACAAATATCACTTGAAATATATTTGCTAATACAGTTGCCACTCCTGCACCTTTAATGCCCATATTTGCACCAAAAATCAAACAAGCATTTAATATAATATTTAATATCACACCAATAGACCCAATGAGAGAACTTAATTTTGCTTTGTCACAAATTTTCATAATACCAAAATAAACATTTGAAAATCCCATTAAAATATAAGACAATGACACAGCTCTAAGATAATCTGCTCCTAGTTCAATTAAATGATAATCCGAAGTAAAAATTTTCATAATTTGTTCTGGCATAAAACAAGTAAATAAACTAAAAATCAATCCAATCAAAAACGAATATCGCATGGTAATTGCAAGAATTTCTTCCACGGCATGTTTATTTTTAACACCCCAATACTGAGAAGCAAGCACATTACAGCCATAAAGAAATCCATTATAAAACAACCAACATACAAAAGCAACTTGTCCTGCCAGTGAAGATGCAGACAAAGAATCCTGGTCTAAAAATCCAAGCATAAATGCATCTGACGCTGTGACAAGCGACGACATCAAATTCTGAAATGCAATAGGCAAGACAATTTTAAACAAATTCTGATATAATTCTTTATTTTGATTTTTTTTAATATTCATTCTATTTCCTTTCATAATAAAAACTGCATGACATAAGCCATGCAGTTTATTTATTTTTTAAAACTTAATCAACTAATTTAATAATTGCCATTTCTGCGGCATCACCACGGCGAGGACCAGTTTTAACAATCTGTGTATAACCGCCCTTGCGTTCCGCATATTTTGGAGAAATTTCGTCAAAAAGCTTTTTCGCTACAGCTTCTTTTGTAATATAAGCATATACCTGACGCTTGCTGTGCAGGTCAGTGTTTTTGCCCAGTGTAATCATTTTTTCAGCAACACTGCGAACTTCTTTTGCTCTCGTAACGGTTGTTTCTACCTGTCCATTTTCCAACAGAAACGTTACCATTGCTCTGAGCATAGCGGTTCTGTGTGCAGTTGTTCTGCCCAGTTTTCTGCTACCTGGCATTATTCTTCAACTCCTTTTCGCATATCTTAAAATCTGTCAGATACACTCTTGCAATCAATCTTCTTCAGACGACAAATCAAAACCCAAAGATTGCAATTTTTCTTTGACTTCATCAAAAGATTTTTTACCAAGATTACGTACTTTCATCATTTCTTCCTCGGACTTGTTAATTAAATCATCCACTGTATTAATGCCAGCACGTTTCAGGCAATTAAACGAACGTACTGACAAGTCAAGTTCCTCAATGGTCATCTCAAGGATTTTTTCCTTGCCTTTATCATCTTTTTCAACAAGAACCTCAGGAATACATGTTTCGTCAGATAAATCCACAAACAATTTCAGATGCTCGTTGAGGAGATTGGCTGCCTGTGACAAAGCCTCTTTTGCGGAAATCGTGCCATCTGTCCAGACTTCCATTGTCAGCTTGTCATAGTCGGTGACCTGTCCGAGACGTGTATTCTCCACGGTATAGTTCACCTTTAAAACAGGAGTATAAATGCTGTCTACGGCAATTACATCAATTGGCATATCTGTAATCTGTTGCTTGTTGCGTTCCGCAGATACATAACCTCTACCCTTATCAATTGTAATTTCCATGTGAAGCTTTGCATCTTTTCCAAGTGTTGCAATATGCATACCTGGGTTTAAAATTACAACTTCGGAATCTGCCTCAATATCATTCGCAGTAACTTCGCATTCACCTTCCGCATCAATCAAAAGCGTTTTAGGACCTTCGCCATAAAGTTTCGCAGTCAGTCCTTTCAGGCTTAGAATAATTTCTGTCACATCTTCTTTGACACCTGGAATTGTGGAAAGCTCATGATGCACTCCATCAATTTTGACAAAATTAACTGCCACACCAGGAATAGAAGAAAGCAGAACACGTCTGAGGCTGTTGCCAAGGGTTGTGCCGTAGCCACGTTCCAACGGTGACAGGACGAACTTGCCATATTTTCCGTCCGGTTTTAAATCTTCGGGAACAATTTCAGGCTTTTCAATTCTTTCAAGCATATAAACCCTCCTATTTCGTAATTCGTAATTACTTGTATTTCCAAATCGTGAATCGTCAATCAAATCGAAAGCGTCCGCAAGCAATTACCTATTACTTGGAGTACAGCTCGACAATCAGATGTGTTTCTGCTTCGTAGTCAATATCCGAAGGATTCGGAAGTCTGGTGACTGTTGCGGAGAAATGATCTTTACTGGATTCTAACCAAAGCGGAACAGTTCTTCCACTTGTTTTTTCCAGAATACCAGCAGTCTGGTCATTGCCTTTGAACAATGCACTTGTTCTGCTATTTTCGCCCAGTGCAATTTCATCACCAATTGCCACACGATAAGACGGAATGTCTACTTTTTTGCCATTTACAGTAAAATGACCGTGTGTTACCAACTGTCTTGCTTCATGTCTGGTAGACGCAAGACCCATACGGAATGCAACGTTATCTAATCTGGATTCCAGAATAGTAATTAAATTATCACCAGCTTTGCCTTCCATTTTTTCAGCCAGTTCAAAATAATGACGGAATGGTTTTTCCATTACACCATAAATAAATTTCAATTTCTGCTTTTCTTTCAGCTGAGTGCCATATTCAGAAATTTTCTTACGACTAGGACCAGCCTTTTCAAAACGACTGGATTTTTTATCAATGCCCATAACAGCTGGACTAATGCCCAGATATCTGCATCTTTTCAGAATTGGGTCTTTATTAACAGCCATATAAAACTACCTCCTCTGCTATTAGACACGTCTTCTCTTAGGCGGACGGCAACCATTATGCGGAATTGGAGTTACGTCTTTAATCATGCGTACTTCCAGACCAACAGTCTGCAATGCACGGATTGCAGCTTCACGACCACTTCCTGGACCTTTGACATATACTTCCACAGTTTTAAGACCATGTTCCATTGCAGCCTTTGCAGCCGTTTCCGCAGCAGTCTGTGCTGCAAACGGTGTAGATTTTCTGGAACCACGGAAACCCAGTTCACCTGCACTTGCCCATGAAATTGTATTGCCCTGTGTGTCAGAGATTGTCACGATTGTATTATTAAACGTAGACTGAATATGCACAGCACCGCTCTCAATATTCTTACGCTCTCTGCGGCGGCGTATCGTGGTTACTTTTTTACCATTCTTTGCCAAAAGAACTCGCCCTCCTTAATTATTTCTTCTTATTCGCAATCGTCTTAACTGGACCTTTGCGTGTTCTAGCATTTGTCTTTGTACGCTGACCTCTTACTGGCAGACCTTTTCTATGACGAACGCCTCTGTAGCAACCGATTTCAATCAATCTCTTGATATTTAAAGCTACTTCACGGCGAAGGTCGCCTTCCACTGTCAAATTTGCGTCAATATAATCACGCAATTTTGCAACATCTTTTTCTGTCAAATCTTTTACTCTGGTATCTGGATTAATGCCAGTATCTGCCAGAATCTTGCTTGCAGTGGGACGTCCGATGCCATAAATATAAGTCAGACCGATTTCCACTCTTTTTTCCTTTGGCAGGTCAACACCTGAAATTCTTGCCATTTACGAATTACACCTCCAATGCTGTTAGGGCTTAACCCTGACGCTGTTTGTGCTTAGGATTTTCACAGATAACCATGACTTTTCCCTTGCGTTTAATAACCTTGCACTTCTCGCAAATCGGTTTTACGGAAGGTCTTACTTTCATAAAAATACCTCCTTTGTGTATTGCGGTTTACTTGGCTTTACTTAGCTCTCCATGTGATACGGCCTTTTGTCAAGTCATAAGGCGACATTTCAATTTTTACTTTATCACCTGGAACAATACGAATATAATTCATTCGTAATTTACCGGACACATGTGCCAAAATGACATGCTTATTGGGAAGCTCCACACGAAAATTTGCATTTGGGAGTGCTTCCAGCACGACACCTTCAATTTCAATCAAATCTTCTTTCGACAAATTCATTCTCCTCCTTGTGGCTGTTGCTATCCTGATACTGCCGTAGCTTATAACATAATGCCCTGTTTGTCATGCCGTTCAAATCTAATATCACACCAGTTGCACGAACATGTTTTTTATTTTTCCGTTTCGGCTGTTCCAGTGTTCTGTGCTTGCCGTCTGCCAAATACACAAAATTTTTATCTAAATTAATAATACAATAAAAATTATCTTGTTCTTTTCCAGCAATTGCACGTACAATCATACCAATCTGTAACTGCATATTTCTTTTACTCAGGGTCTGTTAAAATAACAGGTCCATTTTGTGTAATTGCAATTGCATGTTCAAAATGTGCGGACAAACTGCCACTCTTAGTACGAACAGTCCAACCATCTTTGCAAACACGGATTGCATCACCTTTTACATTAATCATTGGTTCAATGCAAATACACATACCTGCCTGAAGACGAACGCCTTTTCTGCCTGCCTGTATATAATTCGGCACTTCTGGAGATTCATGCAAATCTCTTCCAATACCGTGACCGCAATATTCACGAACAATGCCATAACCACGGGACGCACAGTAATTTTCAACTGCACCAGAAACTTCATATAATCTTGCACCGACCACAGCTTTAGCAATTCCCTCATAGAGAGAAGCCTTTGTTACATCCAGAAGCTGTTGTGCCTCTTCGGAAATTTTGCCAACAGGAAACGTTGCACAGGTATCACCATGAAACCCATTAATATATGCTCCAACATCAATGCTGACAATATCACCTGATTTTAATTTTCTTGAGCCAGGGATACCATGAATGACTTCTTCATTGACAGAAACACAAGCACTGCCAGGAAATCCGCCATAGCCTAAAAAAGACGGCACAGCATTTTGACTAATAATATAATCATGCACAATTTTGTCAACATCTTTTGTTGTCATGCCAGCTTCAAGAGATTGTCCGGCGAGCTGTAAAGCTCTACCGGCAATTCTCCCAGCGATTCGCATTTTTTCTAAATCTGTCTTAGATTTAATTGTAATACTGCTCATTCAACTTCAGCCCCCACTGCTTTGAGTGTCAGCTTTTTTGTATCGGCAACTTCTTCCTGTCCAATCACAGTCTCCAGTTTGCCTTGTTTTTCATAATAAGCCTTAATTGGCTCTGTTTCTTTATGATATGTTTCCAGACGTGAAATAACTGTTTCGGGTTGGTCATCTTTACGAATCACAGTATTCGCACCGCACTTGTCACACACGCCTTCTGTTTTAGAGGGCTTGTATTGCACATGATAAGATGCACCGCAACCTTCACATACTCTTCTGCCAGAAACACGTTCTTTAATTACTTCATCAGGCACGAAAATTTCCACAACTTTGTCAATTCTGACACCCATTGTATCTAATGCCTCTGCCTGTGGAACAGTTCTTGGAAAGCCGTCCAGAATAAAACCATTCTGAGCATCTTCCTGAGCAATTCTGTCTTTCAGAATGCCTATTACAATATCATCTGAAACCAGACCGCCTGCTTCCATAACTGCCTTTGCTTTAAGACCATATTCTGTGCCGTTCTTCACAGCCTCACGAAGCATATTCCCAGTAGAAATCTGTGGAATATTTAACGCTTCTGAAATCGCCTCTGCCTGTGTGCCTTTTCCTGCACCAGGAGCTCCGAGTAAAATCAGATTCATAATTTGCCCTCCTTATCCTAAGAAACCCTTGTGATGACGCATCATCAACTGAGATTCCAGAGTTCTTGCTGTCTCCAAAGCAACACTGACAACAATCAAGATTGACGTACCACCCATTGAGAGAGAACGCAAACTGTTGTCAAACCAACCCAATGCAATTGGTAAAATTGCAATTAATCCCAAGAATACTGCACCAACAAGCGTGATTTTAGACAATACTCTGTGGATATAATCAGAAGTTGGTTTACCAGGACGAATACCAGGAATACCGCCGTTGCTTTGACGGAGATTATTCGCAATTGTAACTGGGTCATACTGCATTGCAACATAGAAATAATTAAATGCAACAATTAAAACTAAATATAATACAGCATAGCCCCAACTTGTTGTTTTGAAAAAATTAATAAAATAATAATAAAATTTCTGACCAAAACTTGTTGTCTCATCAATAGAAGCCACTGGCTCTACAAACATGCTGATAGTAGCAGGCAATGACATGAAAGACATTGCGAAAATAATCGGCATAACACCACTCATGCAGATTTTCACTGGAATATGTGTGCTTTGACCGCCATATTGTTTTCTGCCTACAACACGTTTAGAATACTGAATTGGGATTCTGCGTTCTGCTTCGTTCATGAATACGATAAAACCAATCATGAAAATAAATACTAGCAAAATCACAATATCTACAAAGAAATATTTTGCTTTGTCCATTTTGAACAGACTCCACAATGTGCCAACATCAGTTGGAAATCTTGCCACGATACCAGCAAACAACAAAATAGAAATGCCATTGCCAATCCCTTTTTCATTAATTCTATTGCCCATCCAGACAACAAAACTTGCACCTGCTGTAAAACATGCAATAATCACGATTGCAGAAAACCAACCATATGCCCCAGAAGTATAAGTTACAGCCCCTGCACTGTTTCTAAGCGTCAAATAATACGCAATTGACATGATTAATGCCAGTACAAGTGCTACATAAGACGTAATTTTATTTAACGTCTTGCGTCCTTCTTCGCCTTCTTCCTGCAATCGCTCCAAAGGTGGTAATGCATAAGTCAGCAACTGAATAATAATAGATGCATTAATATACGGCGTGATTGACAACGAAAATACAGTTGCTTTTGACAGCTGTCCACCTGTGAGAATATTTAAATATTCCAGAAAATTGCCATCTGTTGCATTTGCAGTCATCCAATTCTGCACTTCTGTAAGCGACAAGAACGGAACTGTAATTGCACCGCCGATACGGAAAATAATAATCATGATAAGCGTGTAAATAAATTTTTTTCTAATTTCTGGCACGCTCCATGCATTTTTCAGTGTCTGAAACAATTCAGTTCACCTCAGCTTTCCTGTTCAGCTGTTCCGCCTGCCTTTTCAATCTTCTCAAGCGCAGTTTTAGTAAATTTCGCTGCTTTTACAGTTAATTTAACATTCAATTCGCCATCGCCCAGAATTTTCACACCATCGCAAACTTTTTTTACCAAACCGCTGGCACAAAGCAACTCTGTGTCAACAACAGTGCCTTCTGTGAATTTATTTAAATCACTCACATTGACAACTGCATAATTTTTTGCAAAAATATTATTGAAGCCTCTCTTTGGGATTCTTCTTGCAAGTGGCATTTGACCGCCTTCAAAACCGATTCTGACACCACCGCCGGAACGAGCATTTTGTCCTTTGTGACCCTTTCCTGCAGTCTTGCCGTTACCAGAGCCATGACCTCTGCCCACACGTTTTACGGGCTTATTAGAATCTGGAGCTGGTACAAGTTCATGAATTTGCATGATAATTGCCCCCTTTCTTATGCTTCTTCTACTTTAATCAAGTGAATTATTTTTTGAATTTTTCCTGCTGTGCAAGGATTATCTGGCTGTGTTGTTACATTGCCGATTTTTTTCAAACCCAATGCATGTGCAGTTGCAATCTGGTCTTTCTTACAGCCGATGAGGCTTTTTACAAGTGTAATTTTTTTCATGATATAAGCCTCCTCAACCAAGAATTTCCTTAACAGTTTTGCCACGTTTTGCGGCAACTTCTTCTGCTGTCGTACAACCTGTTAAACCTGCAATTGTCGCTCTTACAACATTACAAGGATTATTAGAACGCAAAGATTTTGTTCTGATATCTTTAATGCCTGCAACTTCAATTACGGCACGAACAGGACCACCAGCGATAACACCAGTACCAGCAGCAGCAGGACGCATTAACACTTCGCCTGCACCGAATTTACCAACAATTT
This sequence comes from uncultured Ruminococcus sp., assembly GCA_947177375.1. Taxonomy (GTDB): domain Bacteria; phylum Bacillota; class Clostridia; order Oscillospirales; family Ruminococcaceae; genus UBA3855. The sequence goes on along the minus strand of CAMWUF010000009.1, from coordinate 3,420 downwards.
CATGTGGTATTGTCGTACCTTTCAATGGCACTTTCACCAGATTTTTCTTAGCATCTTCAATGCCTTTACGAATTGCGTCTGGAACTTCGCTGGATTTTCCCATGCCAAATCCGACAGTACCGTTGCCGTCACCGACAACTACCAGAGCAGAAAACTTCATGATACGTCCGCCCTTTACGGTTTTGGATACTCTATTAATATGAACAACTTTTTCAATAAATTCTGTATCCTTTGCCTCAAAATTAGCCAATGATGTTCCCTCCTCTTTTTAGAAATTCAGACCGTTTTCACGAGCTGATTCAGCAAGTGCCTGTACTCTTCCGTGATATAAATAACCGCCTCTGTCAAATACAACATCTTGAATGCCTTTTTCAATAGCTACTTTTGCGATTAATTCGCCAACTTTTTTAGCACCCTCGATATTACCGCCGTTTGCATCAAAGCCTTTTACCATGCTAGATGCACTTGCCAGTGTGACACCATTGACATCATCAATAATTTGTGCATAAATATGCTTTGCACTACGGAACACACACAGACGTGGAACTTCAGGAGTTCCGGAAATCTTTGTACGCACACGAGCATGTCTTTTCTGACGTGCTTTACTGCTGTCAAATTTTTTAATCATAAATAGCCGTACTCCTTTCTTAATTATTTCTTGCCCTTGCCAGCCTTGCCTTCTTTGCGAATAATACGCTCACCCATGTAGTGAATCCCTTTGCCCTTATATGGCTCAGGCAGTCTCTTCTCACGGATTTCAGCGGCAAACTGACCAACTTTTTGTTTATCAATACCTTTAATTACAATCTGGTTCGGCTGTGGAACTTCAATTGCAATTTCATCTGTTTCTGATACAATTACCTGATGAGAAAAACCCAGATTCATGACCAGATTTTTACCTTGTTTCGCTGCACGATAGCCAACACCATCAATTTCCAGTGTCTTGCTATAGCCATTGACAACGCCTTCAATCATATTATGAATCAAAGTTCTTGTCAAGCCATGTAAGCTTCTGTGTTTTTTATCATCAGAAGGACGTGTGACAGTAATAACACTGTCTGTCAACTCAATTTTCAAATCTTTAGAAAACTGTTGAACAAGTTCGCCCTTTGGACCTTTTACTGTTACCAGATTATCTGCTACCTTCACATCCACACCAGCAGGAACAGTAATCGGCATTCTGCCAATTCTTGACATAATCTATACTCCTCCTTACCAGATATATGCGAGCAATTCACCACCGACATGTAAAGCTCTTGCTTTCTTGTCAGTCATAATGCCCTTGGACGTAGAAACAATTGCAATGCCAAGTCCTTTACGAACTTTCGGCATATCTTCACAGCTTGAGTAAATACGCAAGCCCGGTTTTGAAACCCTACGCAGACCGGAAATAACCGGAGTTCTGTCCTCTGTATATTTCAGAGTAACTCTGATAATGCCCTGTTTGCCGTCATCAACAATCTGAAAACCTTTAATATAACCCTCGTCTGCGAGAATTTCTGTAATTGCTTTCTTCATGTTAGATGCAGGAATATCAACCGTGGCGTGCTTCGCAGTGCTTGCATTACGAATTCTCGTCAGCAAATCTGCGATAGTATCTGAAATTTGCATGCCAAAGACCTCCTTCTATTTTTTACCAGCTTGCTTTCTTAACACCCGGAATTTGACCATCGTTTGCCAATTCTCTGAAACAAATACGGCAAATGCCATATTTTCTCAAATACGCATGTGGTCTTCCGCAGATTTTGCATCTGGTGTACGCTCTTGTAGAGTACTTGGGTGTCTTCTGCTGCTTGTTAATCATTGCTTTTTTAGCCATGTTCGTCCCTCCCTTAATCAGCGAACGGTGCGCCAAGGAGCTTTAATAATTCCTTAGCTTCTTCGTCAGTCTGAGCGGTTGTGATAAAATTAATATCCATACCACGAACTTTGTCAATTTTATCATACTCAATTTCAGGGAAAATCAACTGTTCTCTGATACCCGTGGAATAATTGCCACGACCATCAAAAGAATTGCCATTAATTCCTCTGAAATCACGAACACGAGGAAATGCAACGTTGAATAATCTATCAACAAAATCATACATTCTTTCGCCTCTCAGTGTTACTTTCACACCGATTGGCATACCCTCACGCAATTTAAAATTTGCGACAGATTTTTTTGCACGGCAAACAACCGGCTTTTGACCTGTAATAATTGCAAGGTCATTCATAATCGCATCAATCACCTTGGAATTTTCCTTTGCCTCACCAGCACCAACGTTGATGACTACTTTATCCAGCTTCGGAATCTGCATTACGCTCTGATAGCCGAATTTCTGCATCAATGCAGGAGCAACGGTATTGACATATTGTTCTTTTAATCTTGCCATTTCGTTTCTCCTTTACTCGAAAGACTTACCGCACTTCTTGCACACACGGAGCTTGATTTTTTTAACCTTGCCGTTGTCCAGTGTCTTTTCCTCAAAAGTATGACCAACTCTGGTAGGCTTGCCACATTTTGGGCATACCAGCTGTACTTTAGAAGCATAGACAGGTGCTTCTGCCCTAACAATATTACCAGACTGCCCCATAGCCGTTGGTTTCAAATGCTTGGTTACCATGTTAATTCCTTCAACGATAACCTTGCCTTCTTTTGGGCTGACTTCAACGACTTTTGCAGTCAGACGACCCTTTTCTTTTTTGCTTGGGTCTTTGTATTTATACTCATCTGCACCGGTAAGCAGAATGACAGTATCGCCTGTTTTTACATGAAGCTTTGCACTCATTCTGAATCCCCCTTTACAGTACTTCCGGAGCGAGAGACAAAATCTTCATGTAATCTTTTTCACGAAGTTCTCTTGCAACCGGCCCAAAAATACGAGTTCCTCTCGGGTTCTTATCTTCTTTGATAATAACGGCAGCATTCTCATCAAAACGAATATAAGTGCCGTCTTCCCGTCTCAAACCCTTAGCACTACGAACGATGACTGCTTTCACAACATCGCCCTTCTTTACCACGCCACCGGGTGTTGCTTTCTTAACGGATGCAACAACAACATCACCGATATTTGCATATCTTCTGCGTGTACCGCCCAATACTCTGATACACATCAGCTCTTTTGCACCAGTGTTGTCTGCAACCTTCAGATAAGTCTGCATCTGAATCATGGATGCTATCTGCTACTTACATATAAATTATATAATATTATTATAAATTTATATCAAGAAAATTCCTGTTCCACCCTGTTTTTTCACAGGCATGAACATGGGCATACTCTTGCAAGAATTTTAATTCTTGCATTTTTTTTCTTGAGTAGCCTCTCCTTTCCTCAAAAATTGAAATGATATAATAAAAAACTTATTTAGCCTTTTCGATAATATTTACAACACGCCATCTCTTATCTTTAGAAAGCGGACGTGTTTCCATCACTGATACAC
>CAMWUF010000008.1 GCA_947177375.1 uncultured Ruminococcus sp. | reverse complement strand
GAGAGATATAAACAGAACATATTAGACACAGTGAAAATTTTTCCAATTTTAAAAAATATTTTTGGACAAGCCACATAATATAAATTTCAACTGCATATCTTGCTAATAAATAATAAATTATAAATGATAAATCATTAAGGAGGACAACCTGTCATGAAAATTTTATTATATCACAAAAATTTACATTCTGTTGAAAAAAATATTCTGGAGCGTGCCTCAAAACGAAAGCATATGCTGAAAAAAACAATCATTTGGGATATTTTATTATTTATTTTAATTAGCATTGGAAGTATGTTAATCTGGATATTTTCACCAGTTTTAGCACAAATTCCAGGTTTAAGCATTTTTATTCCAGTCCGTGTGAGTACATGGGAGCATTTGAAATTGCTTTATTTTCCTACATTTTTTATAGCATTTGCAAGATATTTACTAACAGGCAATTTACAGAAAGGCATTCTTACAACTTATGCACAGGGTATTTTATTAGCCATGAGTATTTTTACAGCAGGACATTATATCATATCAGGCATTTTAGGTAAACTATTTTTTATTACAGATATTATTTTTCTCTATTTCAGCATGTTTATTTTAATCTGGTATTTGCGAACGCATGCCGATAAACAGAAAAAAAGCAGTCTGTCAGGATTTTTAATCTTATTTCTCATAACAGTCTGCTTTTTTTATTTTACTTATCATATACCATCAGAATTAGGCATATTTCAGGAAATTATTCTGCAATTGCAATAACTTCTACTTCTACCAATGCACCCTTTGGCAAATCTTTTACAGCAACACAGCTACGAGCAGGTTTTTCTGTAATATACTTACCATAAATTTCATTAAATGCTCCAAAATCTGAAATATCAGCCAGAAAACAGGTTGTTTTCACAACTTTAGAAAAATCACTCCCAGACGCTTCTAACACATGTTGCAAATTTTGCATAACCTGTTCTGTTTGTCCCTGAATTGTATCTGATTCAATATTGCCAGTTGCAGGAACAATTGCAATCTGTCCAGAAGTATATACCATACCATTTGTCTTAATTGCTTGAGAATAAGGACCAATTGCACTTGGTGCTTGTTCTGTAAAAATTTTTTCCATCATCAACAGCTCCTTATTATATTATTAATTTATAATTTTAAAACCTCTATCTGTTAAGGCTTGACGAATTTGTCTGATATGCTCATGATTTCTAGTTTCCAGACCGATTCTTAAAATGCAATCTGTAATATCATCACCTTCACTTGCTCTTTCATGATGAATAGAAATCACATTACCACCCAAATCCGCCAGAATTGCAGAAACATCTTTTAATTGCCCTGGTTTATCTTCTAATCTAATCACTAAAACATCACTGCAACCAGATTTTAACTGACCTCTTTTGATAACTCTTGATAAAATCGTCACATCAATATTACCACCTGAAACCAGACAAACAACATTTTTATCTTTAATATCAGGAATTTTATCAAACATGACTGCTGCCACAGAAACAGCTCCTGCACCCTCAGCAATTAATTTATGCTGTTCAATCAAAGCCAAAATTGCAGAAGATACTTCATCATCTGTTACAGTCACAACGCCGTCTACATATTTTTTCACTAACTCAAATGTATGCTCTCCTGGTTCTTTTACTTTAATACCATCTGCGATAGTACCAACTTTTTCAAGGCAAATAATTTCATCACTTTCAATAGATTGCACCATAGAGGGCGCACCGCTTGCTTGCACACCATAAACTTTAATATTAGGATTTAAATTTTTCAATGCAAAAGCAACACCTGAAATTAATCCGCCTCCGCCAACAGGCACAACGACTACATCTACATCACGGAGCTGTCGGCTGATTTCAAGTCCGATTGTTCCCTGCCCTGCAATAACATCTTCATCATCAAACGGATGTATAAACGTATAGCCTTTTTCATCACGTAATTGCAAAGCTTTCTGATAGGCATCATCATAAACACCAGATACCAGACAAACTTCTGCACCATAGCCTTTAGTTGCTTCTACTTTAGAAATAGGCGCACCGTCTGGCAAACAAATTAGTGAATAAATTCCATTTTTGGTCGCTGCCAAAGCAACACCTTGTGCATGATTCCCAGCAGAGCAGGCAATCACACCTCTTTGTTTTTCTTCGTCACTTAACTGTGAAATTTTATAATATGCACCACGAACTTTAAACGACCCTGTAATCTGCAAATTTTCTGTTTTAAGATACACATTTGCATCAGGGCAAATTTTAGGTGCAGGAATCATGTAAGTTTGCCGAATCACATCTTCTAAGACATAACTTGCATGATAGATTTTATCTAATGTCAGCATAAAAATCTCCCTTTTGTTTTGCATATAATTGCTCTATTAATTGTCTGGCAGACCTTGCAGAACGTCCGCTTTTTCTTAAAGCAAAACGTTCTGCTTCTACCGCAAGCGTATTAGAATCTAATTCTAAGCCATATTGCTTTGCAAGTTGATTCACAATTTCAAGATATAAATTTTTATTTGGCTTATCATACAAAATCTGAATGCCAAATCTTTCAGATAACGAAATCGTTTCCTGAATCGTATCATTTCTATGAATTTCGTCACCGTCTCTTTGTGAAAACGTCTCACGGACAATATGTCTTCGGTTACTGGTCGCATAAATCACAGTATTATGCAGTCTGGCAGAAATACTACCTTCAAGAACAGCCTTTAATGCACTGAAATCATCATCATTTTCCTGAAAACTCAAATCATCAATAAACAAAATAAATTTCAACGGATTATCGCTTAATTCTTCCAGTAATTTCGGCAACAAATGCAATTCATTCTTGCTTAACTCAATTAATCTTAAACCCTCATCAGCGAATGCATTCGCAACAGCTTTAACAGTTGCAGATTTCCCCGTGCCTGCGTCTCCATATAATAAAATATTAGACGCTTTCAATCCATTTAATAAAGCCTTTGTATTTTCAATCACTTGATTTCTTTGTGATTCATAGCCGATTAAATCCTGTAACTGCACAGAATCCGGATATTTCACGGGCTTGAGAACAAAGCCATTTTCAGCGTTGTTCTTCAATTGCATATGAAACATTTTATAAATTGCATAATCACCATAGCCATGTTTATGAATATTCGCAATCCATTCAAAATAAGCTGTTTCTAAATCAATTGATTCAGAATGCCATTTTGGAAGATAATCAACTTCTAATTCTTCTAATAATTCACTTTGGAGCATTTCAGGCGTTGTAGAAGCTACTTCTGACAAAATCCGCAAATCATTTCTAGCTGATTCTTCTATATAAGCCGGAATCTTCAGACCTTTTGATACAAAATACACGCACGGATTTTCAAGTGGTAATATTTTAGTTTTTAAATATTCTGTCCAGTTATCCGTTTTCGCTAAATTATATAATGCATTGCAAAAATCTGCATGATATTCTTCACAATTTTTAGGATTATCTGCGTCTGCATATTCATCAACACAGCATACAAATTCTTGATAGACTTTATCAAGTCTAATTTTACTGAAAACAGATAACGTATTTAATTTTCTAGCTAAATCTTTTGCGTAGCTCATATTATTGGATACTTCCGTTTTTAATAGATTCTACCAAACCGCCATTTTCAATAATCGTCTGAATAAATGCTGGAAATGGTTCAACTTGATAATCTTCCCCAGTCGTTTCGTTATGCAAAACGCCGTTATTCAAATCAGCATTAATAATATTACCCTCTGCAATCGCATCAGAAGCTTCTGGAGATTCTACAATTGCAAGACCAATATTAATCGCATTGCGATAAAAAATTCTTGCAAAACTTTTCGCAATGACAAGAGAAATGCCACTTGCTTTGATTGCAATTGGTGCATGTTCTCTGGAAGAACCACAGCCAAAATTCCAACCAGCAACCATAATATCACCAGTTTGTACACGGCTAGTAAAAGTTTTATCTAAATCTTCCATACAGTGAGAAGCCAATTCTTTGTGGTCGCTTGTATTTAAATATCTTGCTGGAATAATTACATCTGTGTCAACATTATCACCATATTTAATTACTTTGCCTTTCATTTCCATAATCAAACAACCTCCTCGGGAGCTGAAATTTTTCCAGTGATAGCACTTGCAGCGGCAACTTCAGGACTAGCCAGATAAATTTCAGAATCTACATGACCCATTCTACCAATGAAATTTCTATTCGTAGTCGCAACGGCACGTTCACCCTCTGCCAGAATGCCCATATAGCCGCCTAAACATGGACCACAAGTTGGAGTTGAAACAACTGCACCACATTCAATAAATGTCTTTAAATAACCTGCTTCCATAGCTTCCAGATAAATTTTCTGTGTAGCTGGAATCACAATGCAACGTACATTTTTAGCAACTTTTTTGCCTTGCATAATTTCAGCGGCAACTCTTAAATCTTGCAATCTGCCATTGGTACAAGAGCCTATTACAACTTGCTGAATTGGAATTTCATCAATTTCATCTACAGTATGCGTATTTTCAGGCAAATGCGGGAATGAAACAGTATGTTTAATTTCAGATAAATTAATTTCATAAACTTGCTCATAAACAGCATCTTCATCTGCTTCATAAATAACAGGTTCTCTATTAGAATGCTCTTTGACATAAGCTTTTGTGATTTCATCAACAGCAAAAATGCCATTTTTCGCACCAGCTTCAATTGCCATATTTGCCATACAAAGCCTATCTGCCATAGATAAACTAGCTAAGCCTTCGCCGACAAATTCCATTGATTTATATAATGCACCGTCAACGCCAATTTTGCCGATAATATGCAAAATAACATCTTTACCAGAAATATATTTGTTAAGCTTACCAGTTAATACAAATTTAATAGCAGATGGTACTTTGAACCAAGCCTTACCAATTGCCATACCACAAGCCATATCTGTTGAGCCAACGCCAGTAGAAAATGCACCCAATGCCCCATAAGTACAAGTATGAGAATCTGCACCAATCACAGCGTCACCAGAAACAACAAGACCTTTTTCAGGCAATAATGCATGTTCAATGCCCATTTGTCCGACATCATAAAAATTTGTAATTTCCTGATTACCACAAAAATCACGGCACATCATGCACTGTTGAGCAGCTTTAATATCTTTATTTGGAGCAAAATGATCCATTACCATAGTTACTTTTTCTTTATCAAAAACAGTTTCTTTGCCCATGTTCTGAAACGCTTTAATTGCAACAGGTGAAGTAATATCATTGCCAAGTACTAAATCTAAATTTACCAGAATTAATTGCCCTGCCTCTACACTAGATAATCCAGCATGTTTTGCCAGAATTTTCTGTGTCATAGTCATACCCATGTTTATCAATCCTTTCTATTAATCATTCATAATTGCACCTTTATCGGCAGAAGAAACTAATTTTGCATAGCGTTTTAAATAGCCTGTAATATCAGTTTTAATTTTAATTTCTGTACAAGCTTTTCGTTTTGCAATTTCTTCGTCCGATACAAGTAATTGAATACGATAATTTGGAATATCAATAGCGATTCTATCACCGTCTTGTACATAGGCAATCAAACCACCACGCACAGCCTCAGGGGAAACATGTCCAATTGCCGCACCTCTTGTTGCACCAGAGAATCTGCCATCTGTAATTAAAGCAACTTCTTTGTCAAGACCCATACCAGCAATTGCAGACGTTGGTGAAAGCATTTCACGCATACCAGGACCACCAGAAGGACCTTCATAACGAATCACAACAACATCACCAGAAACAATTTTCCCTGCATAAATTGCAGAAATCGCTTCTTCTTCACTGTCAAATACTTTTGCAGTACCTTCATGTGTAAGCATTTCGGGTGCAACAGCACTACGCTTTACAACACAACCATCAGGTGCAAGATTTCCACGTAACACAGCAATACCACCTGTTTCACTATATGGATTTTCTATAGGTCTAATTACTTCAGGATTGCGATTGATACAACCTTGAATATTTTCGCCAAGTGTTTTGCCAGTAACCGTCATAACATCTGTATGAATTAAATTTTTCTTAGCTAATTCATTCAAGACAGCATAAACACCGCCTGCTTCGTCCAATTGCTCCATATAAGTATGCCCAGCAGGTGCTAAATGACATAAATTAGGCGTTTTTGCACTAATCTGATTTGCAATATCTAAATTAATTTCTACATTGCATTCATGTGCAATGGCTGGCAAATGCAACATACTATTCGTAGAACAACCCAAAGCCATATCTGCTGTCAAAGCATTCTGAAAAGCTTTTTCTGTCATAATATCACGAGGACGAATATTTTTTCGATATAATTCCATCACTTGCATACCAGCATGTTTTGCTAACTCTATTCTTTTAGAATATACTGCTGGAATTGTGCCGTTACCTTGCAAGCCCATGCCTAATACTTCTGTTAAGCAATTATGAGAATTTGCTGTATACATGCCTGAACAGCTCCCACAAGTTGGACATGCATTTAATTCATAATCACATAATTTTTCTTCGTCAATTTTACCTGCCTTATAAGACCCAACAGCTTCAAACATACTAGATAGACTAGTTCTCTTGCCATCAACATGACCAGCAAGCATAGGTCCACCACTGACAAAAATAGTCGGAACATTTACTCTTGCGGCTGCCATTAATAACCCAGGGACATTTTTGTCACAATTGGGAATCATAACCAATGCATCAAAAGCATGTGCCAAAGCCATTGCTTCTGTAGAATCTGCAATTAAATCTCTTGTGACAAGAGAATATTTCATGCCTTTATGACCCATAGCAATGCCATCACAGACTGCAATTGCAGGAAATACAATTGGTGTACCGCCTGCCATAGCAACCCCTAATTTTACAGCTTCTGTAATTTTATCAAGATTCATATGACCAGGGACAATTTCATTATAAGAACTAACAATTCCCACAAGTGGACGTTCCATTTCTTCCTTTGTCAAGCCCAGTGCATGCAATAACGAACGCTGTGGCGCACAGTGCGCACCTGAAACACTTGTATCAAATACCATACTATCAACCTCATTTTATTTTTACTAGCATTATATATAGCAAGATAATCCCGAAAATTCGGGATTATCTCACGACAAAAACAACTAAAAATTATTAGTTATTAATTAATTTATCATCTTCGCTGTTCCAGCTATATAACTTACGAATTTCCTTGCCAACAACTTCAGCAGGATGTTCTGCATGTAATTTACGCATAGCCTTGAAATGTACTTGATTTCCAGCATCGGACATCTCCAACAAAAATTCTTTTGCAAAAGAACCGTCTTGAATATCAGCCAGAACTTGTTTCATAGCCTTTTTAGTTTCTTCTGCAATCACCTTAGGACCAGTGATATAATCACCATATTCAGCTGTATTAGAAACAGAATAACGCATACCCTCAAAACCAGACTGATAAATCAAATCAACAATTAATTTCACTTCATGAATGCACTCAAAATATGCATTTCTAGCATCATAACCAGCTTCTGTCAACGTTTCAAAACCTGCCTGCATTAATGCACAAATACCGCCACAAAGTACAGCTTGTTCACCGAACAAGTCAGTTTCTGTTTCAGTTCTGAAAGTTGTTTCCAGAACGCCTGCACGACTTCCGCCGATACCATCAGCATATGCCAGACCAATTTCTTGTGCATCGCCTGTTGCGTCCTGATGAACAGCAATTAAACAAGGCGTACCCTTGCCAGCTTGATATTCAGAACGTACTGTATGACCTGGAGCTTTTGGTGCAATCATAATAACATTTACATCTGCTGGAGGAACAATGCAACCAAAATGAATATTAAAACCATGTGCAAATGCAAGTGTCTTGCCTGCTGTCAAATATGGCTTAATTTCAGATTCATATAAAGCTTTCTGCTTTTCGTCTGGAATTAAAATCATGATAACATCAGCAATTTGAGCAGCTTCTGCTGTTGTCATAACTTTTAAGCCCTGTTTTTCAGCTTTTGCCCAGCTCTTGCTTCCTTCGTAAAGCCCTACAACAACATTGACACCGCTTTCTTGCAAATTCAGTGCATGTGCATGACCCTGTGAACCGTAACCAATAATTGCAACGGTTTTGCCATCTAATTCCTGGATATTACAATCCTGCTGATAAAAAATCTTTGCTTCTGCCATTTTCAAAAAAACTCCTTTTTTAAAAAATTAAAATATATTCGCTGTGTGTACCACGGCTTAATATCTCACATCAAACAAACTTATTATAGCACAGTCTCTAATATTTGTCAAGCCGTATGTAAAAAAATATCCATTTTTTTTTTGCTGAAACTTTGCCCAACGAAATGAAATTTATATAATTACACCATTATTTTTTCATTTGCATGTGCATAGAAAATTATTTTTGGATTACAACTCATAACAAGTTTCCAATCATCTTCAAGCTTTGTATTTTTCTCGTAAGCATCAAGATAGTCTATTGGCTCTAAATCTCCAACAAAACAAAAGCCATTATCTAAAATCACAGATATACTGTCCTTGCTATGACTTGGAGTAGATAATATCTCACCCTGTATTCCCATGCTGTGAAGAAAAGCTCTACTTTCTTCACATTTAACCAAAAAAGCTTTTTTCTCATTGATAGGTGTATATTTTATATTATCCTTGTTAAATATCTCATCAGAAAAATGGACATATTCAATTTGGGTATCTATCAGCAAAAGATTTATCCCAAATTCCATAAGCTCACTAATAAGCCCTATATGGTCTGGGTGATAATGTGTTGCTAAAACATAAGTGATATCACTTAGTTTAATACGATTCTTTTTTAGTTGTTTGTAAAACAAGGGCAATGTACCTGCATAATCAGTATCAATCAGTAAATTTCCGCTTGTTCCACGAATGAAAAAAGTATTCGTATTACCATATTTCAATTTACTTATCAAACACACTGCACCTCTTAACTGCTACTTATGTGAATTTTTAAAGACTTGTTTCGCTATTTAAATAACTGCAACCTCTTTCAATTGCCACAACACCAGTACGACACATTTCTAAAATGCCTAACGGCTCTACTAAAGCAATAAAAGCTTCAATTTTAGAAGTTTCGCCTGTAATTTCCACACAAAGTGTATTCGGCGAAAAATCGACAATTTTAGAACGAAAAATATCAACTGCTGATAAAATTTCCTGTCTTGTATCAGGTTTATTTCTTAATTTAATCAACGCAAGTTCACGATAAACGCTTTTTTCACGTTCCATGACTTTGACTTCTTTGACATTATAAAGCTTTTTCAATTGCTTGATAATCTGATGACAGATATTATCATCACCAGTCAATGAAATCGTAATTCTAGAATAGTCATGATTTTCTGTTTCGCTAACAGTTAAGCTGTCAATATTAAAGCCTCTGCGATTAAACATACTAGCAACTCTTGTTAAAATACCAGGTTGATTTTCTACTAGAATTGCAATAACAAAACGTTCCATTATGATATATCATTCCTTTCTGTGATAATATCTTCAATACAGCCACCAGGAGGAAGCATTGGCAATACAAACTCATCTTGATAAATTTTAACATCAATTAATACAGGTGCATTTTCAGCAAATGCTTGTTCAATGACAGCTGGCATATCTGCTAAATCTGTAATCTGATAGCCTTTCATGCCGAATGCGTCCGCAAGTTTCACAAAATCTGTTTTTCTGCAATGCAAATCTGTATTAGAATAATGCTTATCAAAAAATAAAGTTTGCCATTGACGAACCATGCCTAAAACTTGATTATTCATGATAACAATCACAACAGGAATATTTTCAGCTGTTACAGTAGCAAGTTCATTTAAATTCATGCCAAAACTGCCGTCACCTGTAAATAAAACAGTTTTTTTGCCAGTCGCTTTTGCTGAACCAATTGCCGCACCAAGACCAAAGCCCATTGTTCCTAAACCGCCACTTGAAATAAACGTTCTGGAATTCTGGAATGGATAAAACTGTGCAACCCACATTTGATGTTGTCCAACATCTGTAACAATTGGCGTATCAGAATTTGTATGTTTTGCAACTTCCTGAATTAATGCATATGGGGTAATTCTATCTGTTGCAGTCACACGTTCAAATTGTTCAGATTCTAAAGCTTTTAATTCAGCAATTCTTGCATTCCAATCTGGGTGCTGTTTTTCTGGAATCAAATTTAATAAACGCTGTAATGCATTTTTAATATCACATTCCATGCCTAAAACAACACTGACATTTTTATTTAATTCCGCACCGTCTGCATCAATATGAATAATTTTTGCTCTGCGAGCATATTTTGCAACGTTTCCAGTTGCACGGTCACTGAATCTAGCACCGATTGTAATAATTAAATCTGCTTCGTCCTGTGCAACACTGGAAGCATAATGTCCATGCATACCCTCCATGCCCAAATATCTTGGGTGATTCACTGGTACAGCAGACAAACCCATCATAGTACAACCAATTGGAGCATCAATTTTATCAGCTAAAGCACAAAGTTCTTCACTGACATTTGCTGTGACAGCTCCACCGCCAAAATAAATATATGGCTTTTCTGCTTCTGCAATCATCTTAACAGCAATTGCAAGCTTTTCATCTTTGGCTAATTTCTGTGATTTTTTTTCTACAACTGGACATGAAGTATATTCAAATTTTGCAATTTGAACATCTTTTGGAATATCCACCAAAACAGGGCCAGGACGACCAGATTTTGCAATTGCAAACGCTTCCCGAATCGTGTCAGCCAGTTTATCAACAGATTTTACTAAAAAATTATGCTTTGTAATTGGCAAAGTCACACCTGTAATATCGACTTCTTGAAAACTATCTCTGCCAATTAAACTATTTGGCACGTTACCAGTAATTGCGACAACTGGAATAGAGTCTAAATAAGCTGTTGCAAGACCTGTTACTAAATTTGTTGCACCTGGACCTGAAGTAGCAATTACAACGCCTACTTCTCCGCTTGCTCTTGCATAGCCGTCAGCGGCATGAGATGCCCCTTGTTCATGGGCTGTCAAAATATGTTCAATACGGTCACGATATTCATATAATGCATCATACAAATTAATAACTTGTCCTCCAGGGTAGCCGAATACAGTCTTTGTACCCTGTTCAATCAGTGTTTCTACAACGATTTCTGCGCCTGATAATATCATGCTTTTCATTCCTTTCTTTTTTTGAATCGAAAGCCTATGCAATCTTATCAAAAATGGTTCTTGTTTTTTATTATAGCACGTTTGAAATAGCAAGTCAAGCAAATATTTTAATTTTTCGATTCTGCACAAGTTTTAACATAACGATTCGTCAAAATAACAAAAAGCCTGACGAATCACATCAGGCTTTTTTCTGTTCTTTCAACATGATAAATAATATTATAATTCCCAGAATCACAAACGGAATGACAAATAACAGCATATAGTACATTTGATTTAATTCTCCTGATTCCTGTAATTTTACCAGCTCTGGACAAAAAACAACTGCCATACTACCTGCAAAATTATTATTTACAGAATGTGCAATACAAGCTGGATAAACTGACTTTGTTTTTTTCGTAATCCATAGCAAAACACAGCCAATGAAAATGCAATAAACACACATTACAAGAATTCCGAGCCATGGATATCCCCAGTAATCCGTCCCGAAATTATGACCTCCGATAGTTAAGGGAGCATGCCAAAGACCCCAGATAATTCCACCAATTATCACTGCACCTGTTGTACCTGTTAATTCTTCAAGCTTAGGGTATAAATAAGCTCGCCAGCCGAATTCTTCTCCGAACGTGTAGAAACTCAATGCAGGTGCAATTGCCAGCATAATTCCTGCCAGCCCTAAAATTGATACAAGTGAATTTGCTTCCAGTATATTTTTTAACGAAAATCCATTTCCAAATACATAAGCCATAATAATACCTGCTGTCATGCCACAAAATACCGTAAATAATTCGCCGAAAATATAATATTTAAAATTTCTTTGCAAATGCAGATGCAGATAACTATCTTTCCAGCCCTCTTTTGTAATGATTCTTGTCAAAATATTTGCAATTGCAGGCGGAAACATGAGTAAAACACTAAGAAATCCGAATTTTGTTGAACCTGCCCAGCTCATAAAATCACCATGTATTACAGTCAAAGTAATTTCAGGAATCCATGTTATGAGATAAGTCAATAAAACAAATAAAATAATTCGTTTCATTTCCAGTTTTTTATTTATCATAGCATTCGACTCCTTTTAAGTAATATTTACAGGAAATTTTATAAGACAGATAATAGAATAATACAGCTACATGCATAAAAATACCAATAACAAGCAATAAAATTTCTGGTGTATTCTTACCGTCTATAAAATTGATAA
>CAMWUF010000007.1 GCA_947177375.1 uncultured Ruminococcus sp. | reverse complement strand
CCTATAAGGCAATATAACAAAACACGCCAAATGGCGTGTTCTGATATTGTCTGAATCTCTGAATCAAAGAGCAGACTTTGCCTTTTCTACGATTGCTGCAAATCCCTCTGCATCGTGAATTGCAATTTCAGAGAGCATTTTTCTGTTAAGCGTAATACCAGCTTTTTTACAACCGTTCATGAATGTAGAATAATTCATGCCGTTACTTTTTGCAGCAGCAGAAATTCTAGCAATCCAAAGCTGACGGAAATTTCTTTTTTTCTGTTTTCTGCCAATATATGCATACTGACCAGATTTCATGACAGCCTGTTTTGCCATCTTGAAATGTTTACTCTTTGCACCAAAATAACCTTTTGCAAGTTTCAGAGTTTTATTTCTTCTTTTACGTGTTGCTAACGCACCTTTAATACGTGCCATAATTTAATCCTCCCAGTGTGAAATTTTTAATTAAATGAATCAAAGATATGGAATCATTTTTTTGATAGCTGGTGCATTCGTCACATCTGCTACACCTGCATTTCTTGCGATTCTCTTACGTTTTGTGTCTTTCTGGGTCAATCTATGACGCTTATTTGTGTGCTGATACTTTACTTTACCACTTGCGGTAAGCTTAAATCTTTTTTTTGCACCAGAATGTGTTTTGACTTTTACTTTTTTAGCCATGTTAAAAAGCCTGCTACTTAAAATATGGACAAAAACGCCCATACCAAGAAAATTCCTGCTTCTCCCTGTATGCTTTGAATTCTGACAAATCAAAATCTACTCACAAGTTCCTGTACAGTCCACAGGCGTAAATTCCCGTGCAGTCCACGGTACTTAATTTACAATTGCATAATCGCATGATTCCTGCAATTTTGTAAATAAAAATTTTTCTTGAGTAGCTACTCCTTTCTTAGAAAATTAAAAATATTTTTGCCCTTGGTTTTCGGGTCTTTACCATTGACCAACTGCCCCCACAAGGTACTATCCTATTGTTATGTCGTAATATTTCAGCCGACAAGGGCTTCTGTTCCGCAGTTTCGCCTGCTGTCAAGTCAGCATAAACTATGCCATGGAATTTTTGGCATCTTCGGACTGTAGTTACTTGTCAAATTTTGTCCGCATTTGTCTAAATGATTCTGTCATGCTTTTGTTGCTTTCGGGGATATGAACATAACAATACTGCGTCCCTCCGTTTTCGCAGGTTTTTCGACAATACCGAATTCAGAACAAGCTTCTTTGAAGCGTTCTAATAATTCTTCGCCGAACTGCGGATGTGCAATGGCACGCCTTCTGAAACGTACGGAAACTTTAAGCTTATCACCAGATTTCAGGAATTTAATCCCCTGATTCACTTTGGTTTCAAAATCATGTGTATCAATTGTAGAAAACATGCGAATTTCTTTAATTGACATCACTTTTTGATTTTTCTTGGCTTCTTTTTCACGTTTCTGTTGTTCAAAACAGAACTTGCCGTAATCTAAAATACGACATACAGGCGGTTTCGCCTGCGGTGCAATTTTCACCAAATCCAGATTTTTCTCATAAGCGAGCATTTGTGCATCTCTTGCAGACATGACACCAAGTTTCTTTCCGTCAGAATCAATGACCAGAATTTCTTTATCCCGAATCATTTCGTTAATCTGCATGTCCTTATTTTCCTTGCTTATTGCTGGCACCCCCAAGCATTAAAATTTTTAAAAAACAAATAATGAGTGCGGACACAAATCCTGCACTCATGCAATTACTAGTTTTATTATTATATATCAATAATAAAAAAATAATAGTAATTAACCGTTTCGGCATATCAGAAAAATTTAAATTTATTTTATTAAATTCTGTGTCAAACGGTGAGATACAGTCTGCATCTGCTTTGTTCTAAATGCTATTATAGCAGATTAAAATCTATTTGTCAAGTGTTTTTTTGGAAAATTTAATTTTATTTTTATTGCATAGCATTTTATACAGAATTTTTATGCAAGCTATTGACTTTTCTGTAAAAACAGTGTATAATAGACAAGTAAGTGTGAGAATTTAAATTGCTGAAAAATAAAAAATTATAATTTTTAGATAAGCAAGGGTGAAAAATTTGACTGAAAAATATATTCATTTTGATAATCCTGCTGTGATGCAGGCTGTGTTCGGAAATTATGACGAAAATTTAAATTTACTCCAAAGGGAATATCATGTCGTCATAACTGGTCGGGGATGTGAGATTGCTATTACAGGAGAACCTGAACAGACAGATAAAGCCATACGGGTATTGCATAGTATTATCTCACTTGTCAACAAAGGAAGATTAATCACAGAACAAACTGTCCGTTATATGATAGCAATGGTAAATGAAAACAAAGATACTGAACTTCATGACATGGGTAGTGATGATATTTGTATTACAGCTACTGGCAAAATAATCCGTTCTAAAACAGTTGGTCAGAAAAAATATGTTGATGCTATTAAAAAAAATACGATTGTACTAGGTGTAGGACCTGCGGGAACTGGTAAGACTTATTTAGCCGTAGCACTTGCTGTAAAGGCATTTAAAGCCCATGAAGTACAGAAAATTATTTTAACACGTCCAGCTGTGGAAGCAGGGGAAAAATTAGGTTTTCTTCCTGGAGATTTACAAGATAAAGTTTATCCGTATCTGAGACCATTGTATGACGCTTTATTTGATATGTTCGGTGCAGAAGCTTTTGCAAGATATATGGAAAAAAATATTATTGAAGTTGCACCGCTTGCTTATATGAGAGGCAGAACATTAGATGATGCATTTGTAATTTTAGATGAAGCACAGAATACAACTTCGGAGCAAATTAAAATGTTTTTAACTCGTTTGGGAACAAATAGCAAAATGGTAATTACAGGTGATATTACACAGATTGACTTGCCCGAAAAAAACAAATCAGGACTGATAGAAGCTATGAAAGTTTTGCAAAAAATTGATGATATTGCTATCATGCGATTTACTGAAAAGGACGTTGTCCGTCATAGGCTCGTGCAGGATATTATAAAAGCCTATGAGCATTACTATCATTCTAAAAATAAATAAATAAAAATAAATAATTGATTTACAGAAAAGGAGCTTGATTATGGCACAGCAAACAGGTAAATTAAAAGTAAGTATTAAAAATAATCAGAATACTGTGAAAATTCCGTCTGGTATTCGGTTATTAATTCGGCGTTGTTGTCATGCAGTGTTAATTTCTGAGGGATTTACACAAAATGCAGAAGTCAGCGTTTCATTTGTATCAAATCAGGAAATTAAAAATTTAAATAAAACATATCGCCAGAAAGACAGTGTGACAGATGTGTTATCTTTTCCGCTTACCAGCGAAGATGGAACTGTAGAAATCAGTGCAGAAACTGGTTTTGTAATGCTTGGTGATATTGTAATCTCAATCGAAACAGCCGTAAAACAGGCTAATATTTACGGACATTCGTTAAGTCGTGAAATTGGATTTTTAACAGTGCATTCTATGTTGCATTTATTGGGATATGACCATGAAACCAGTCCGCTTGATGAAAGAATTATGCGTGAAAAAGAAGAATCTGTTTTGGACAAACTAGGCATTTCCAGAGAATTAACTTTTACATCTGGAGAGGAGATGTAACATGGCAGAAACAAAATCTATTTTTTTAACGCTGTCAGGTCGTACAAATGCAGGAAAATCTACTTTGTTAAATGCTTTAATCGGTGAAAAAATCGCTTCTGTCAGTAGTAAACCGCAGACAACCAGAACCAGAATTACAGGCATTTTAACACAGGGAAATACACAGTATGTATTTATTGATACACCAGGATTGCATAAGCCCAAAAATAAATTAAGTGGCTATATGCTGAAAACAGCGGAAACTTCTGCAACAGATGCAGACGCTGTTTTATATGTAATTGATTGTACAAAAAAATTACATGAACAAGATAAAATCATGCTTGAAAATTTGGCGAAGAAAAAAATTTCTTGTGTGATAATTCTGAATAAAATTGATTTATTACAGGATAAATCTGCTATGATGCCTTTGATGTTAAAACTTGAAAATAAATATAAGCCTTATGCAATAATTCCAGTCAGTGCATCAGAACAAGACGGTTTGAAAGAAATTCTTACTGTTGCAGAAGAATTGGCACAGCCGTCTGTGCATTTTTTTCCTGATGATAAATTCACAGACCAGCCAGAACGTGTGCTTGTTGCAGAAATCATTCGTGAAAAATTATTAAGATTACTAAACGAAGAAGTTCCACATGGGATTGCAGTTACAATTGAGAAATTGCAGGAACGGCAGGATAAAGATTTATTAGATATTTCAGCTGTTATTTATTGTGAACGTGATTCTCACAAAGGCATTGTGATTGGCAAAAAGGGCAGTATGCTGAAAAAAATTGCCAGTTCAGCAAGACGGGATTTAGAAAGTTTTTTTGAAATTCAGGTAAATTTAAAATGCTTTGTCAAAGTCAAAGAAGATTGGCGTAATAAAGAAAATTTAATTAGAAGTTTCGGCTTGTCTGAATAAAATTATTTCCAACAATATTTCCTCCTGTTTTGCAAATAATATTCAAAAACAGGAGGGCGTATTATGCTAGAATTATGGGAAAAATTTCAAGCGACTGGGAAAATTTCAGATTATTTGCAGTATGCGGAACAGAAAGGAAATTATGACAATCAAGGGTGTTGTTCTCTCACAGAAAGCATGGGGCGAACAGGATAAATTTATTGATATTCTCACAGAAACAGGAATTGTAGAAATTCTTGTCAAAGGCTCTGCAAAGATGACTAGTAAAACAGGCAGTGCAACACAGTTATTTGCCTATGCAGAATTTGATGTTTCAGATAAGAAAAATAGAAAAAATTTTTATATGCTTAGAACTGTTATGCCAATTCAGATTTTTTATGGATTAAGAAATTCTGTTAGTGCTGTAGCATTAGCATCTTATTTTGCACAAGTAATATTATATTCTGCACTGCCACAGACAAATACACCAGAAATTTTGC
This sequence comes from uncultured Ruminococcus sp., assembly GCA_947177375.1. Classification (GTDB taxonomy): domain Bacteria; phylum Bacillota; class Clostridia; order Oscillospirales; family Ruminococcaceae; genus UBA3855. Next base: position 7,728 of record CAMWUF010000007.1, on the reverse strand, counting down.
GTTTGCTATTAAATTGTTTTTATTATTTATCTGAAAAAAATGAAACTCTTGATGAATTATTATTAAAATGCATTTTTGAGTTAAGAATTGCAAGTTTATTAGGCTTTTTGCCAGATGTTATCATGTGCAGAAATTGTAATTGCTATTTGCCGAAAAATTTATATTTTTCTGTGGAACAGGGCTGTTTTTACTGCGAATCCTGTAAAAAAATCGGAATTTTGATGCCTGCTGGTGCATTACAGGCTATCCGTCATATTGTATTGCAGGATTTTGAAAAAATTTTTTGGTTTAAAATTTCTGAACATTGCAAAAAGCCTTTGTTTACATTTGCAGAAGAATTTTTGCAATATCATACAGATAAATCTTTTCAAGCGTTAGAATATTATAAAAAAATAATATAATTAATACAGGTATGGCATTCCGCTATGCCTGATTGCCTTATTAAGGAGGTTAAATTTATGAAATCTTTTGAACAAGTTCTAGAATTACATAAAGTATTAGCACAAGCTTCTGAATTTGCTTCTAATGAAACAAGTAAAACTATGTTATTATCTTGTCAGCCAAGCAGTGATTTGACGGAAGTCCGCAGAGAAATCGAAAAAACAGATGATGCATTGCAATTAGCTTTACAATTTGGAACACCACCATTTTCAGATTTTAAAAATATTTGCAACATGGTGACAAGAGCATCTTCTGGTGCAAGATTATCTTTAAAAGATTTACTGGACGTTGCAGATTTATTGCGACAAGTGCAAAGTTTATATCATTGGTATAGCCATTGCAGTGAAACAGCAACTTCGTTAGATTATTTATTTTCGCTGATAGTTCCTGATGATGTTTTACTAAATTTATTAGAACGTTCTATTATCTCAGAAGAAGAAATTGCCGATAGTGCAAGCCCAACACTTGCCGAAATCAGAAAAAAATTAGTACGTTCCAGAGCAAATCTGCGTGAAACGCTTGACAAAATGGTAAAAAATAAAACAACACAAAAATATTTACAAGAAAATACGGTAACAATTCGTGATGGCAGATTTGTATTACCTGTCAAAACAGAATATCGCAGTCAGATTGCAGGATTAATTCATGATACTTCGTCCAGTGGGCAGACGATTTTTGTTGAGCCTTTGCAAATTGTAGAGGCAAATAATGATATTAGATTATTAGAAAGCCGTGAACTGGAAGAAATAGAACGCATTATGCAAAAACTCTGTGCAGAAGTCGGCAAACAAGCAGATAATTTAAAACATTTACATGCCACTTGTGCAGAATTAAATTATTATTTTGCCAAAGCGAATTATGCGTTATCTATCAAAGCAATTAAGCCTATGATTGGTGATGACGGCGTGTTAGAACTCAAAAAAGCAAGACATCCGTTATTAGATAAAAATAAAGCCGTGCCAATTGATTTAGCTTTAGGTGAGTTTCGTAATGCTTTAATCGTCACAGGTCCTAATACTGGTGGCAAAACAGTTGCTTTAAAAACAGCAGGTTTATTAACAGCTATGACAATGTGCGGATTATTAATTCCTGTTGCAGAGGGTAGTAAAATTTCAGTTTTTCGGCATATTTTAGCTGATATTGGTGACAGTCAAAGTATTGAACAAAATTTATCTACGTTTTCTTCTCATACGCTTAATCTTGTGGAAATTTTAAAAACTGCTGATGACAGTACACTTGTATTATTAGATGAATTAGGTTCAGGCACTGACCCTGTAGAGGGTGCAGCATTAGCAATTTCTGTCATTGATTATTTAAAACAGCTCGGTGCAAAACTCATGGTAACAACACATTATCAAGAATTAAAATTATATGCATCTGATACACCAGATGTCATAAATGCTTCTTGTGAGTTTAATACAGAGACTTTAAAACCGACTTATCGCTTAATCATTGGTTCTGTCGGCAAATCTAATGCATTTGCAATTTCCAGCCAGCTTGGCATACCAGAAATTATTTTAAATCATGCAAAATCACTGATTAGTGAAGAAAATAAAAATTTTGAACATGTGATTGAAAAATTTGAACAGGCTAGAAAAGAATTGGAACAAGAAAAAGAATTGACAGTTCAGCTCCGTCAGGAAGCAGAATTATTAAAATCAGAATGGGAAAAAAAATCTCATGAATTAGCTGAAAAAGAAAAACAAATTTTAGAACATGCAACAGAACAAGCCAGCCATATTGTAGAATCAACAAAGGCACAGTCAAATGCATTACTTGATGAATTAGAGCATTTAAGAAAAGAAAAAGACAAAGCAGATTTTTCTTCTCGTGTATCTAATATCAAAAGCTCCAGCACACAGCAATTAAGAGATATGTATAAAACAGCAAATCCTGTGATTGGCAGTATTGATGAGAATGGCAATTATCATTTGCCAAGAGCTTTGCAAAAAGGCGATAAAGTATTCATTGCAGATTTGCATCAAGAAGGTTTTATTGTTTCTGAACCCAAAAATTCTGATTCTGTATTTGTGCAGATTGGTGTCATGAAAATGAAAGTGCAAGTTTCCAGATTAAGATTATTAGATAAAACAAAGCAAAATAAAAATGCTAAAAAATCTAAACAGCGTAATATTTCTGCAAAAGTAGAACGCAAAGGCTCTATGGAATTAGATATTCGTGGCTATACCTGTGATGAGGGCGTTTATGAAGTAGAAAGCTTTATTGCAAGTGCTGTGCTTGCAAATATTAATACGGTCATGATTATTCACGGCAAGGGAACAGGTTTGCTTAGAAAAGCTGTCCAGCAAAAATTAAAAACTATGCATTGTGTAAAAGAGTATCGCAATGGTGTTTACGGTGAGGGCGAAGATGGTGTGACTGTTGTTAGTTTAAAATAATTTAATAATTAATATATCTGCCAGAAATTTTGAATTTCTGGTAGTTTATTTTTTTTAATATTTTAAAAAAAATTTGACAGCCGTGTATTGACGAAAAGGTTTTTTTTCGGTATAATATTATTATAGAGAAAAAATAGGAGGTAGGATAATTTGAATACGCAAATTGCTGTGTCAATGTTAAGTGCTGATATGTTGCATTTGCATGACGAATTGGAAAAATTAAAACAGGCAGGTGCAGATATCTTGCATTTTGATGTTATGGACGGAATGTTTGTTCCAAATATTTCGTTTGGATTGCCTGTATTACAAGCCGTATCCAAACAAACAGATTTATTTATTGACGTGCATTTAATGATTCAGAATCCTGTGGATTACATACAGGATTTTGCAAAGGCAGGAGCTGATTTAATCACATTTCATTTAGAAAGCAGCAGTAATCCATTTGAAGTAATTCAATTAATTAAAAATACTGGCTGTCAAGTCGGGATTTCTGTAAAACCTGCTACACCAGCAAAGGCTTTGTTGCCGTTTCTTGATGATATTGATGTAATTCTTGTTATGACAGTTGAACCAGGATTTGGCGGGCAAAGTTATCTGCATGAAATGACAACAAAAATAGCAGAAATAAAATCTATGCTGCAAGATAGAAATATTAAAATTGAAGTTGATGGCGGTATTGATGCCACAACTGCACCAGAAGCACTACAAGCTGGTGCAACTATATTAGTATCAGGGAGCTACTTGTTCAATCAAAGAGAGATGAGAAAAGCAATTGAACAGTTAAGAAATTAATTTTCAGAATTTTTAGAACAAAAGAATAATCAGAGAGGAGACTTTGAAATTCTATGAAAATCAAACCAAAAGGTCGGAAAATTTACAGAAGAAAAGACCGGTTTGAACACGCAAAGCATGTCAGACATAATACAGCTTCCGTGATTATGACATTTCTGTTAGCTGGTGCAATTGGATTTGTTGGTTATAGTGCAGGCGCTCCCATTGTGGCATTTTTGCAGGAGAAACATTTTTTTATCACAGAATCAGAAAATAATAATGATAATAATAATCCTGAAATAACAGATACAACAGAATCAGAAGAAAATACAGAGATAACTGAAACAACAGAAATCATGGAAACAACGGAAGAAATTACAGAACCAACGACTGAAGAACAACTTGGTTTTATACAGAAAGCCCCTGACATGCAAGGCTATGAACTGGATATTTCTGCTTTGATGACAGAAACAGCACTGGCACAGGCTCTGGAAGAATTACCAGAAGGGTTATCCCATGTTTTAGTGCCGTTGAAAATAAATGGTGGCGGTGTTTATTATGCAACGTCTGTACAAGACGCTGTGAAAAGTAGTGCTGTGCAAGCGGTTTTGTCATTGGATAAAATTTATGAAATGATAACTGCCAAAGGCTATGAACCTGTTGCTGTAATTAATGCGTTACAAGATGATAATTATGCAAAAAATTATTCGGCATCTTCTTATCTGAAAAAAGACACAGGAGAGCTTTGGGAAGATAAATCTGCTGTGGAACCAAGGATTTGGCTTTCTCCAGAAAGTTCTTTAACACAGGATTATCTTAGTGCATTTGCAGAAGAAATTGAACAGGCAAATTTTAAAATTTTAGTCTGCGAAGGGTTAAGTTTTCCGAATTTTCCAAGAAGTGATTTGGATAATTTAGATGCTATCTGTGGTGATACAGATAGATATCAGGCTTTGACAGATTTATTAGTTGCTATGCGTACAAATGCCCCAGAAATTTCTATTTTTGTAAGAATAGATGGTGATAATGCGTTATTTGGTGATTTAGAAACAATGTATGCAGCAGAATATTTACCTGCTGATTGCTTATTAGTCACAATGAATGCAGAAAATAAAAACGATGTAGAAACATTAAAAAGCTTATCTACAACTGTGCCAATTATTATCGAATGGCAGGGAGAGGAAGCTCCAAAAACGCCAAAGCTAGAAAGTTATGTTTTAAATCCAGAAAGTGAATCGTGATAATTTTATTAAAGGAGTTGCTTTTTTATGGCAGAAAGATTTACAATTTCACTGCAAAAAATTATTGATGAGTTTAAACTCGAAGTAATTTATACCCCAAAAGCCCCAGCAGAGCTTTTGATTGATGAAAATGATGTGAACAGACCAGGGCTACAGCTCATGGGATTTTATGAATATTTTAATCCTGAAAGAATTCAGATTATTGGCAAAATGGAATTTGCCTATTTATCAACGATTGATGAAAAAACAAGACGGGAACGTCTGGAATTATTATTTTCGCAGAAACTTCCTGCATTGATTATTACAAGGGAATTGCCCTATTTTACAGAAATGCTGGAATTAGCACAAAAATTTGAAATGCCTTTATTAAGAAGCAAAGAAAGTACTTCTAATTTTATGTCAGGTTTAATTGCATTTTTAAATTTAAATCTTGCTCCCAGAATTACTCGCCATGGTGTTTTGATTGAAATTGATGGCGAAGGCGTATTTTTGACGGGTGAGAGTGGCGTTGGGAAAAGTGAAACAGCAATTGAACTTGTCAAGAGAGGTCATAGATTAGTTGCAGATGATGCTGTAGAAATCAGAAAAGTTTCTAATATTAGTCTAGTAGGCAGCTCACCAGATAATATCAGGCATTTTTTGGAACTTCGTGGCATTGGTATTATTAATGCAAGAAGATTATTTGGTATGGGTGCTGTTAAAATGACTGAAAAAATTGATTTAGTTGTGGAAATGGAACTTTGGAATCCTGAAAAAATTTATGACAGAATGGGCATTGATACAGAATATGCTTCTATATTAGGCGTAAAAGTGCCATGCTTAACAATTCCAGTGAAACCAGGCAGAAATCTTGCTGTTATTTTAGAAGTTGCCGCTATGAATAACAGACAGAAAAAAATGGGTTATAATGCTGCAACAGAATTACTAGACCGTTTGGGAATGGATATGGAAGGAACAGAATCTGTAAAAGATTATGATGTGTTTTAATAATTTTTAAATTTTTACAGGGAGTGTGTTTGTTCTATGAACAGAGAATTACAAGAAATTTGTCATGCATATCAAATGCAGCTGCAAGAAAATATTTCTCTTGCTAGTCATACGACTTTTCATATTGGTGGTAATGCTGATTTTTGGATTGAAATTAATTCTATACAAGGATTAGGAAAATTATTGCAGTTTTGTCATGAAAAAAAAATAAATTATTTTATCATGGGCAGAGGAAGTAATATTTTAGTTTCTGATAAAGGCTATCAAGGTGTGATTCTGCATTTAGGAAATTGCTTTTCTGAAATAAAAATACATGATGAAATAATTTTAACTTGTCAAGCTGGTGCAATGCTTAGTAATATTGCAAAATTTGCAATGGAACATCATTTAACAGGCATGGAAGCATTAAGCGGTATTCCTGGTACTGTTGGCGGAGCGTTATACATGAATGCTGGTGCTTATGGCAGTGAAATGAAAGATATTGTAACAGAATGCAGTTATATAGATAACTCAGGCAAAGAATATTGTTTGAAAAATAAAGATTTAGATTTATCTTACAGACATAGCTTTTTTACAGAACATACTGGAGCTGTCATAACTTCTGTGACAATATGTTTACAAAAAGGCAATCCAGAAGAAATTGCAGAAAAATATGCAGATTTCGCTCAAAGAAGAAAATCTAAACAGCCGTTAAATTATCCAAGTGCTGGCAGTACGTTCAAACGTCCTAAGGGTAGCTATGCGTCTAAATTAATTGACGAATGCGGTTTGAAAGGTTATCAAATCGGTGAAGCACAAGTTAGTGAAAAACATGCTGGTTTTGTAATTAATAAAGGACATGCGACTTGTCAGGATGTGCTGGATTTATGCCAACATGTGCATGATGTTGTATTACAAAAAACAGGTTATCTATTAGAACTTGAACCTGTTCTTTTGGGAATGCAGGGTGGTAAATAATTATGCGATTAGTAATTATTACTGGGATGTCTGGCTCTGGTAAATCCACAGCTATGAAAGTTCTGGAAGATATTGGATTTTATTGCATTGATAATCTTCCGCCACAATTTATTCCTAATTTTGTAGATGTTTGCACCAGAACTGGCGGAAATCTGAATAAAGTAGCCATTGCTGTTGATATTCGTACTGGTGACATGTTTTCTGAAATTTACGAAGTTTTGGCAAGACTGAAAGAAAATATGTCAGGAAAATTAAAAGTATTATTTACTGATGCCTGCGATGAAGTATTAATTCGGCGTTATAAAGAAACAAGACGAAAACACCCACTTTTTGAAAAATATAATGCATTGCCTGATGCAATCCAAGCAGAACGTGAAAAGCTTTTGCCATTGAAATCATTAGCGGATTATGCAGTAGAAACTTCGTATTTGAGTACATCACAGCTTGGTGAAGAAATTCGGGATATTTTTCTGGAAAATAAAACAGATTCTTTGTTAGTAAAAGTTATGTCTTTTGGTTATAAATATGGTGCGTCTACAGAGTCAGATTTGGTTTTTGATGTGAGATGTTTGCCAAATCCGTTTTATATTCCAGAATTAAAAAAACATACTGGTTTAGAATCTTGTGTGCGTGATTATGTTATGCAGTTTCCACAGTCGCAGACATTGCAAATAAAAATTAATGATTTACTTGAATTTTTGTTGCCGTTGTATATTTCAGAGGGAAAAAGTCAGTTAGTAATTGCATTTGGCTGTACTGGCGGAAAGCATAGAAGTGTGACTTTTGCAGAGCTTATCGGAAATAATTTGGAAGAAAAAGGATATCGTGTGCATAAAATGCATAGAGATATCAAAAAAGGTAGACATTAAAAAATGAGTTATCAATTAATTTCCTATTCTGATATGATAGGAAAAAGTAATTATACATTGGAG
>CAMWUF010000006.1 GCA_947177375.1 uncultured Ruminococcus sp. | reverse complement strand
CTACCACCGAGATCTACCCCCTTTATTTCTTGGTTAGGGTCATATGTGTATAATAGACATTTATATTAGGAGGCTAATTATGACAAAAATAGAAAATTTTTTCCAAATGCTGAAAACAAAAAAAATCGCTTTTATTGGCACAGGTGTCAGCCATACGGAATTAATTAAAAAATTCCGTGAAAAGCAAATTGAAGTAACAGTCTGCGATAAAAGAAGTGCAGATAAATTTCAGCAAGTTTATGACGAATTAAAAGCTTTGGGTGTAAAATTTATTTTAGGTGAAAATTATTTAGACAGCTTAACAGATTTTGATATTGTATTCAGAACACCAGGCATGTATTTTAATAATCCTGCATTGACAAAAGCCAGACAGGCAGGCGTTGTGATAACGTCTGAAATGGAAGTATTTTTTGATTTATGTCCGTGTCCGATTTATGCAGTCACGGGTTCAGACGGAAAATCCACTTCCACAACGTTAATTGCAGAAATATTATCCGCTTCTGGCAAGACGGTTCATAAAGGCGGAAATATTGGCAAAGCATTATTGCCTATTATCGAAGAAATACAAGAACAAGATATTGCAGTCGTAGAATTATCAAGTTTTCAGTTAATTTCTATGCGGAAATCGCCTGATGTAGCATTAATTACAAATATTACACCAAATCATTTGGACGTACATGGCACAATGCAGGAATATACAGAATCTAAGATTAATTTAATTGCACATCAGAATGCATTTTCCAGAACGGTTTTAAATTTAGATAATCAGGGAACAAGAGAATTAGCAAATTTGGTAAGAGGAAAATTAAATTGGTTTACCAGAAAAGAAATTCCAGAACGAGGGGCATTTTTGCGTGAAGATGGCATGTTATGCTATATTGAAAATAAGCAAATTACACCTGTTGTGCATAAAAATGATATTCGCATACCAGGTATGCATAATGTAGAAAATTTCTTAGGTGTGATAGCGACCCTATGGGGCGAAGTGGAAATTTCTGCAATTGTACAGGTTGCAAAAAATTTCGGCGGTGTGGAGCATAGAATTGAATTTGTTCGGGAAGTCAACGGTGTAAAATATTATAATGACAGTATTGCAACCAGTCCAACAAGAGTATTAGCAGGCTTAAGAAGTTTTGACCAGAAAATTATTGTATTAGCAGGTGGCTATGATAAAAAAATACCATTTGAACCAATGGCGGAAACGGTTTGTGACAGAGTAAAATTATTAATTCTTATGGGTGTAACAGCCGATAAAATCGAAAAAGCTGTCACATCTGCAAAAAATTATCATCCAGAAAATACTAGAATTTTACATGTCAATTCTATGGAAGAAGCGGTTGCAACGGCTTACAGAGAAGCAAAATCAGGTGATATTGTGACACTTTCACCAGCGTGTGCAAGTTTTGACTGGTATCCGAATTTTGAAGTCAGAGGACAACATTTTAAACGATTAATAAAGGAGCTTTGAGCATGAATAAAAAAGCATTAAAAAAATTAATCACAAAGCTATGCAAAATCAATGGCATTTCAGGGGACGAATCAGAAATTGCAGAATTTACTTGTGAAAAATTGAAAAAATATTGTCCTGATGCAAGAATTGAAAATGGTAATGTCATTGGAACATTGGGCAATCAAAATCCTAATGCATGGCATGTGTTATTAGATGCCCATTTAGACCAGATTGGCTTGATAGTAACTAGTATTACGGATGATGGTTTTATCACAGTTGGCAATATTGGCGGATTAGATAGAAGATGGTTTCCTGCACAGCGTGTGATAATACACGGCAAAAAAAATATTTATGGGATTATTTGTACATTACCGCCACACTTGACAAATGGAGAAGAAAAAGTCCAGAAAATTGAGCAAGTGCGAATTGATACAGGTTATTCTGCTGAAGAATTAAAAAAACTTGTTACAATAGGCGACAGTGTGACATTCTGCGGTATCACAGAAGAATTAGCAGGTGGTAGATTTACATCACCAGCTTTAGATGACAGAGCAGGAATTGCTGCTATTTTCTATGCCCTTGACGAAATCTGGCAGGAAGATATTGGCTGTAAAATAACAGTTTTATTTTCCTCAAAAGAAGAAGTCAATGGCTATGGTGCAAAAGTTGGGTGTTTTGCGATTAATCCAGATATTGCATTAGCAGTAGATGTATCTTTTGCAGGTGACGGAAAATTAAGCAAAACAGGAATATCTGGTAATGGTGTTATGATAGGTTTTTCACCAGCATTATCAAAAGATTTATCCCATGAATTAGCAAATGATGCAATTGATGCTAAGATTCCATATCAGTATGAAGTCATGAACGGCAGAACAGGTACAAATGCAGATAATTTTTCTATCTGTCGTGATGGTGTGGAAACTGGTGTTTTATCAATTCCAATAGATTATATGCATACGCCTGTAGAAGTTGTTGATTTGAGTGATATTAAATATACTGGAAAATTATTGGCTGAATTTTTAAGGAGGTGCTGTGAATGATAAATTATTTAAAAGAATTATGTGCATTGTGTGGTACTTCTGGAGATGAAAGCAAAATCCGTAACTATTTAGAAACTAAAATTGCAAATTTTTCAGATATTCTGGAGTGCCGAACAGATGCTTTGGGAAATTTATTAGTGCATAAAAAAGGGAAAAAATCTGCAAAGCATAAAGTTATGATTGGCGCACATATGGACGAAGTAGGCTTGATAATTCGAGATATTTTGCCAGATGGAAGAATTGCATTAGATACTGTCGGCGGAATAGACCCTGATGTTGTGATTGGCAGAGCAGTGCAAATTCCTGATGTTGGAATTGGTGTTATAGGCTGTGAACCCGTGCATAATTTAAATGCAAAGCAACGTGAAGAAAAGCCAAATAAAACGCATTTAATTTTAGATATTGGCACGAAAAAAGCAGAACAGACAATCGATTTGCATGTATTATTAGGCGATTCGGTCTATTATATTGGCGAATGGACAGAATTAGGTGGAAATCGTGTTGCTTCTAAAGCCATTGATGATAGATTTGGCTGTGCATGCATGTTGAAAATGCTGGAGGGTGAAATTAAATTTGATACATGGTTTTGCTTTTTTGTGCAGGAAGAAATTGGACTGCGTGGCAGTAAGACAGCAACTTATGCAGTCAATCCTGATTTTGCATTAATTCTGGAAACAACAACAGCAGGCGATTTAGATGGTGTAAGAGGAGCTGACGCTGTTTGCCGTCTGGGAAATGGTCCTGTTGTGTCGTTTATGGATAAAGCAACGATTTATGATAAAGAATTATATCAATTGGCATTTCAGGAGGCTAAAAATTTAAAGATTCCTTGTCAAACGAAAACCAGAATTGCAGGCGGTAATGATGCAGGGTCTGTACATGTTTCCAGAACAGGTGTCAGAACTTTGGCAATTTCGATTCCGTGCAGGAATTTACATTCGCCTTATTGTGTTGCTCAAATCAGCGACATGGAACAAAGTTATGTATTAGCTGAAAAAATGCTAGAGAGAATGCATCAATTATGATTAGAAAAATTATTAATAATAATGATTTAAATATCAATTTATTGCGTAAAACTTGGCGAGGACGTAAAATTTATGCGTATTATAAAGCTTATGGTTTAGATTATGATTTTTGTCAGTTTTACGCAGTCGGAGAAACTGGGATTTTATTAAAATTTAACAGTACGATTTTAATTATTAATCCTGAACAGCAAGAACTTGAAAATTTAGCATTATTTATTCAAATGCATCTGCCGTTCAGAATAGAATGTGATATGCCTGTCTGTGCCATGTTAGCAAAAATTTTGCCAGAATATCATGCTTTGCATAGAACCACTTTTGAATTACAGCCAGATACGCAGAATCAGAATTTTGAAGAAAAATTTGTAGAATTTAACCCGTCATTAGAGCAGGTTTATCAGATTTTACAAGCAGGGTTTCCGAATTTGCAGGATTATGCCCTCTGGCTGACAGATACATCACATAGATGTCGTCACGGTGTGAGTCATGTATTGACTTATAAAAACAGCACAACAGCTACTATTATGTTTGATATTGATAATTATGTCTTAATTGGACAAGTGGCAACATTGCCAGAGGCAAGAGGCTTAGGACATGCAAGAATGTTTTTGCATTGGCTTGCGGAATGGCTTGCACAGTTTGATAAAACAGCTGTTTTATATGCATTAGATATTCGGGAAAGTTTTTACAGAGAAATTGGTTTTAAAATCATTGATACAGAATATGTACTGGAATTAAAAAATTTAGAACAAGAAAATATGACGAAAGGATTATTAGAGAATGCGTGAATTTTTTAAAATTGATGAAAAATTAGAGAAATTAGCAGAACAAGCAGAATTAAATTGTAAAACTTGTTTTGCTGAAATAGATAATACTGCAAGATATAATGCAGCAAAAGTCTTAAAAGCGTTTGCTGATAACAAAGTCAGTGAAGCTTGTTTTGGTGCAAGTACAGGCTATGGCTATGGAGATTTAGGCAGAGATGTATTAGACAGCGTTTGGTCACAAGTATTCGGCACAGAAGATGCATTAGTAAGACATAATTTTGTGTCTGGTACACATGCATTAAGTGTTGCGTTATTTGGATTATTACGTCCTGATGATGAAATTGTATTTGTGACTGGAACGCCTTATGATACGCTACATGAAGTAATCGGCTTAAAAGGCAATGCTGGAGATGGGTCTTTGAAAGATTTCGGTGTGAAATATCATATCATAGAATTAGATAATAATGGCAAAGTAGATTTAGAATCTGTTGAAAAAAATATTTCTCATGCGAAAATTGCTTATATTCAGCGTTCCAGAGGATATTCTCTCAGAACAGCATTTACGATTTCAGAAATTGCCGAAATGTGTAAAATCATAAAAAAAGCCAATCCAGAAATTATGATTATGATAGATAATTGCTATGGCGAATTTGTAGAAAAATTAGAGCCTACGCAAGTCGGAGCTGATTTAATAATTGGTTCTATGATTAAAAATGCTGGAGGCGGTATTGCCAGAACAGGTGGCTATATTGCGGGAAAAGCGGAACTTGTGAAATTATGTGCCTATCGCTTGACTTGTGTTGGATTGGGCAAAGAAGTCGGCTGTACACTTGGCATGAATCGTGAATTATTTCAAGGGTTATATCTTGCACCAGATATGACTGCAAATGCTTTAAAAACAGCTAATTTTGCGTCTGAATTATTTTCTATGTTAGGATTTCGCTGTACACCAGCCAGGCAGGAAACAAAAGGCGATATTGTCACAGCAATTGAATTACAAACGCCTGAAAATGTCATTGCATTTTGTCAGGGCATTCAAAAAGGTTCGCCAGTCGATGCACATGTGACACCTGAACCTTGGGACATGCCTGGTTATGATAATCAAGTGATTATGGCAGCAGGAGCATTTACAAATGGTGCTTCTATTGAATTGTCTGCGGACGCTCCGTTAAGAGAGCCTTACGCTGTCTGGATGCAAGGCGGTTTAAGTTGGAATAGTAGCAGAATTAGTATTTTATTAGCAGTACAAGAAATGCTTTCCAGAAATTTAATAAAATTATAAAAAAAATTGCGAAATCGTGAAAGATTATTACAAATCAAATACAAAATTTAAAACAAATGATTGTGAAATTTCAAAAAAGGTTGACATTTTGATGAGAAACTGATAAAATAAAGATATGAAAAATTTTTTAGTTATTTTAAGAAAGGGGGAATAAGCCTGTGGAAGAAAAAAATCGTTGTTATAATTGTATGGAATTGAAAACGGCACGTTTTAGAATTTGTCCACATTGTGGCTATGAAGAAGATACCCCTTATGATTCAAATTATGCACCACCTGGTACAGAATTGAATGAACGTTATACACTTGGTGTGAAGCTTGGCAATAATAGTGAGGGTGCAAATTATATTGGCTATAATGTCACACTTGGCTGTAAAGTATTAATTCGTGAGTATATGCCAGTTAACATGTGTAAACGTGTGAGAGGACGTCCAACAATTAGCGTATTTCCTGATAAACTTGTGCAATATAAAGCATTAATGGCTGATTTTACAGCATTAAATAAAAATCTTGCAAAAATGCGGAATTTGCCACATATTATGCCGACATTGGATATATTTTCAGCAAATAATACAACATATGTTGCTTATGAATATCTGGAGGGTATTAAATTAATTGAATATCTAAAAGATAATGCTGGGGAATTGACTTGGAAACAAGTTTCTAAATTATTTCCGACATTTTTTACTACTCTGAGCTTAATGCATAATAACGGTGTGATTCATAGGGCAATTAGTCCTGATACGATTTATATCACACCAAGGGAAGAATTGCGATTATGTGGGTTTAGTATTTATGCAGTAAGAACAGTACAACTAGAATTGCAAAGCGAAATATTTCATGGTTATGCTGCACCTGAACAATATACGCCTGGTGCAAAACAAGGGACTTTCACAGATGTATATGGTATCTGTGCCGTATTATATCGAATTTTGACAGGCTGTAAGCCAACAGAAGCAACAAGCCGAATTGAAAATGATAATTTATGTGAGCCTTATGAAATGAATCCTAATATTCCTCGAAGTGTTTCTCAAGCTATTATGAAAGGTTTAGCACTAGATGTGCATGAAAGAACACAGACGATTACAGAACTTGTGACACAGTTATTTGAACAAGAGGAAACAAGCCAGTTTACGCAGTCAAGAACAGCTGTGACTGAAATTTCTTATCATTCATCAAGTAAACAGGAAAATCCTGTAAAAAAAGAAAATCCGCCTGCACAGGAAAGTATTATTGAACGTACAAGAATGCCTTTGACAATTGTAATTATATTATTATGCATTTTGCTGATAGTATTAATTATTGTTCTTAGTATGATGAAATCTGGTTCTATCACAATTCAAAATCCAAGCCAGCCAACAGAAACATCTGCTATGACAGAATTTACAACAGAAAATAATATTGTAACAGAATCAAATTCTGAAGCTCCCATGCAGACAGAAGCCACTGGTGATAGTCAAATGCCTACGCTGATTGGCACAAGTTATGAGATACAGAAACAAAGACTAGAAGCAGATGGTTGGTTATATTTAGAACCAGTTTATGTTTATGATGATGTTTATAAAGCTGGTATTATTATTGACCAGGAAATTGAAGCAGGACAGCCATTTCAAAGTGGTTCTACTGTAAAAGTAATTGTCAGTCAAGGACCTGCGTCTATTATTATTCCAGATTATACAGGCAAGTCTCTTATGCAATATGAAGAAGAATTAGAAGCACTTGGCATGACAAATGCAAATTATCATACAGAAGCAATTGTGAATTTTAGTTTTGAAAATGGTCAGGTTGTGGAGCTGAATAAAACAGTTGGTGAATCGTTTGATTTAAGCGGACAGGAGACTTTAAAAATTTTTTATGCAAGTAATCCTGAAACAACAGTTGTGATTATCACAGAAACAATTCCGCCTATGACAGAAACAGAACCTGTTGAAGAAACAACAGAAACAACAGTAATGACAGAAACGATTATTACAGCTCCTGCTGTTGTGCCAACAGAAGATGATGACTTGCCACAGGATTTAACACAGGAAGCACCTCATACTGCACCAATTGTAGGTGATTTTGAATTTTATGAAACAACTCCGCCGATTTCAAATTAAAAACTAAAATAATATTAAAAAATTTTCCTGCTCTCTTAGTGAAAGCAGGTTTTTTTTATAAAATTATAAAAAATCACTTGCTTTATGATTTATTTCGTGCTATAATAGATTTAAATATTTATAGAACAGGAGAAGTTTATGAAAAAATTTAAATCTATGGTTGCAATAATAACAGTATTGTGTTTATGCACATGTTATATACCAAATGCTGTTTTAACAGAAACAAATATGATTTCTGTCAATGCAGAAGATGTTGTTACTTCTGGCAAATGCGGAGAAAATGTAACTTGGAATTTTGATGAAACAACAGGCATACTCACGATTGACGGCACTGGTGAAATGCAAGATTTTAATTTTTATGATGATGTCTCTTGGAAATATCTTAGAGAAAATATCAAAACTGTTATTATTAACGATGGCGTTACATCAATTGGAAATTATGCTTTTTTAGAATGTTCCAGTTTAGAATCTATTAGCATTCCAGAAAGTGTAATAGAAATTGGTCTTTCTGCGTTTGAAAATTGTTCTGCTTTGCAATTTATTACTATTCCAGATAGTGTGAAAGAAATTAATGGTTCTGCGTTTGAAAATTGTTCTGCTTTGCAATCTATTATTATTCCAGATGGTGTTGAAAAAATTGAAGGCGGAACTTTTGAGTATTGTTCTGCTTTAGAATCTATTCAAATTCCAGACAGTGTAACAGAAATTGGAAGAGATGCTTTTGCATTTTGTTTGTCTTTAGAATCTGTTACAATTTCAGAAAATATTACAGAAATTGGTTCTTATGCTTTTTATAATTCTAGTTTGCAGTCATTTATTGTTTCAGAAAATAATCCAAATTATTCTAGTCAAGATGGTGTTTTATTTGATAAAAATAAAACAACACTTGAAATATTTCCTGCCAGAAATACTATGACAGAATATACTATTCCAGATAGTGTGACTGAAATTAGTCAATTTGCTTTTAACAATTGCTCTGTGTTAGAATCTTTGATGATTTCAGATAATTTAAAATATATTTGGCAATATACTTTTATGAATTGCACTGCTTTACAGGCTATTAACGTTTCTGAAAATAATGACTATTATTCCAGTCAAGACGGCATTTTATTTAATAAAAATAAATCAGTATTAATTGTATTTCCTGCCAGAAATGCTATAACAGAATATACTATTCCAGATAGCGTGAAATCAGTTTATGATTATGCTTTTACAGACTGTTCTAATTTGCAATCTGTTATTATTTCAGAAAATATGGTAGAAATTGAATTAGGAGCATTTTATAACTGCACGGCTTTAGAATCTGTTACGATTTCAGATAGCATTACAACAATTGGATATAATGCTTTTGAAAACTGTACGGCTTTAGCATCTATTACAATTCCAGAAACTGTGACAACAATTGAAAATGATGCTTTTAAAGATTGTTCTGCTTTGCAATCCGTGATGATTCCTGAAAGTGTAACAGAACTTGGCTATGGTGCTTTTGACGAATGTTCTAATTTAGAATCTATTACTATTTTAAATCCAATTTGTGATTTTGTTGAGAGAGAATTATTAATTGGCGGTCCAGCGTCTCCAGTTGAAGATACGATTCCTAGTACAACAGTTATTTATGGCTATGAATTTTCTACAGCAAAAGCCTATGCCGAAGAAAATGGAAATGAATTTATTTCTCTTGGCGAAAAGGAAATAATTGGCGAATTGGGAACAAATTTAACTTGGACTTTTGATACTGCGACAGGAACACTGACAATTAGCGGAACAGGTGGCATGAAAAATTTCTATGATACTGCTAATAGTCCTACATGGTCTTATCTTAGCGAAAATATTAAAAAAGTTGTAATTGAAGATGGTGTAACTTCAATAGGTGATGAGGCTTTTTTTGGATATTCCAGTTTAGAATCTGTTTCGATTCCAGATAGCTTGACAAGCATTGGAAAATATGCTTTTGGATATTGCACTTCTTTAGAATCTGTTATACTTCCAGAGAGTGTAGAATATATTGGTTATCATGCTTTTTGCGACTGTTCTGGTTTGGAAGCGATTACTATCAAAAATCCAGATTGTGAAATTTATGATGGCATACTAGGTTACTGCACAATTTCTGAGGCAGCAGTTATTTATGGCTATGAAAATTCTACAGCACAAGCCTATGCTGAAAAGTATGACAGAAATTTTATTTCTCTTACAGAAATGTTGACAGGAGACGCTAACGGAGACGGAGAATTTAATATACTAGATATTATTACATTGCAAAAATGGTTACTAGGTACAGGTGATTTACCAAATTGGCAAGCAGTAGATTTCAATCAGGACGGAATCATTAATATATTTGATTTGGTGCTAGCAAAAAAATATTATTTAAATATATAATTTTTAATTTGTATTATGCAAAAAAAGTCCAGATTTCCACTGGACTTTTTTTTAAAATATATTTTCTGAAAATATCCAGACGGTATAGCCAGATTTTAAATTAATTTCTTCATGTGGTTTTGATAAAATATAAGAACCAGAATTTTCAAGTGCGATTGTTTCGCTTTCTGTTAAAAGCAGAAAATAATTTTTCTGTTCGGGTTGTGCAGCATACCAAGATAAACTATTTTGATAGCCTCTGATTGTACAACCTGCTTCATCAATCTGGATATCCCGACATTTAATTTTAGAATCAGATACAACAGTCAAGCCGTTTGCCTGCCAAAAACTTGCATAGCCATAAGTTAAATCTAAATCTTCTAATTGCTCTGCAAGTTCATAGAGAATATTCTCAGAAGTATTATTCATAGGCATACTTATAATCGTATATGCATGTATGGCACAGACAATGCAAATTGGTATCATGCATAATGACATCATACGTTGCAAAGAAATTTGCGAAACTGCCCATCGCAAAAATGCAGTTGATACCACAGCAGACATTGCAACAATTGGAGATAATCGCCAGTTGGCAACAGATAATCTGCCCATAATATAACCCATCATGATTAATGCACTCATGAACCAGTAAGTTAAAATTAAAATTTTTAGTTTTGCATCTTGTATTTTGTGATAATAAACTAATGCAAGAATTGGTAAAATTAATAATAAAATACCTGTGATAATAATTAACAATGCCTGAACGCTTTCGACACTCATAAGGGGCAAATCTTCTTCTATTTCTACTCCTAACAGTGAAACCCATGCTGTTGGAAATTCTTGCAAATGACTTGCCCATGTGTTCATAGCAGAATATTCTGAAAAAGATTCTTCATAGAGAGCTGTAATATCTCCAGCAAGTAAATTTGTCAGCATATAGCCAGAACACATGCCAAGAATCATCACAAGAATCACTAGCAAAGCATTTTTATTTTTAGCAGAGGTTATTTCTGCTGTTCTGTCAAGCCAGCGTTCACAGAGTATACTTGCTATCACAGGCAATGCAAAAATTGTAATTGCGATAATTTGGTCACTACAGGTTAGCACAAACCAGATAAAAATCAATAAAATATTGATACCAGAATGTAATCTTGTTTTTTGGGTTTGTTCAGGGATTTCCAATAAATTCATAAGCCGAAATACTAAGCCCAATCCTACGAAAATAAATAATACGCCTAAGCTATAATAAATCGTATGTCCCCAGAAAATTTCACGTAATTTTTCGCTCCCTGAACAAAGCATTAATAAACTAAAAACTGCAATTGAAATCCAGCTCCAGTTCCAGTGCATTTGTTTCAACATGAAAATAAATGCACCTGTAAATAATAAGAAAAAACAGAACATGCCAATCACATGTGTTGTCATGGTAACACCAGTCAATGGAATCAATGCCAGCATAATTAAACTTGTGCCGAATGGCAATAAGCCTGCATAATAAAAATCTGGATTGAATAAGCTTTTGCTTTCATAAGATGCTTCTGCCCACATCAGGGTATCTGTAGAATCAGAATGGAAACTGCCTCTTGACGGAAACAAAGTATAATAGCCAATTAATATCACTGCAATGACTAATAATGCAATATTAAGAGAATTTCCTATTACAGATTTCACATTTTCTGTTTTTAATCCTGTGAATTTTTTAAAAATATGTTTCATGCAGTTTCTTCCTTTTGGGTAACTTCATGATAGCATTTTTCTGTGTTGACATTCCAGATATTACTTTTATCAGGATTGCCAGATAAAATATTTTTCACAGTCTCAAAAGAAGTTATCATAGAATGGTCCATATTATTATAATGATGTTGTCCATTACGACCGATACAATATAGATTTTCAAACTGATTTAAATAATCTATTAAAATATTAATATATTCATAAGTATCAAAATACGCAGGATATGCTTTTTTGACTTTTTCACGATGATAGGCAAAAATTTTTGCACCTTTTCCAAGAATGCCCATTTTGCGTAATTCTTTGATAGCAAAAATTGCACTTTGTTGATTGGTTAAATTCCAGAATTTATCATTTTCCTGACAGAAATATTCCAAGCCAATCCAAATTTGTTCTGATGGATTTTGTACCATATAAGGCGACCAGTTATTAAAAATCTGAATTCTGCCAAGTTTTACGCTGGTATCCTGCACATAAATCCAACAATCAGGAACAATATTGCCTAAAGTTGGTATATTTGTTTGATTTTTTAGCTCTAATTTGTCAACAAGTAATCCGATTGTAACAAAATCTCTGTAAGGCAAGCCCTCTGCAATACTTGCTTCCCATGCAGGCACATCATTCATGCCAGCAACTAAATCTTTTATCGGCATAGAAGAAATTAAAATATCACAGGCTTTTTCAATCAGTTCACCATTTTGTTGAAATCCAATGCTTTTTATTTTATTTTTGCTATTTGTTTTAATTTTAATAATTTCAGCATTAAATTTTATTTCACCGCCTAATGTCTGGAATTCTTCCAGAACAGTTTCCCATAATTGTCCAGGTCCATATTTGGGATAATAAAATTCTTCAATCAGAGAGGTTTCAATTTGCCCATGTTTCTGAATGCCTGTTACTTTGCGAATCATGTCTTCCAGAACAGCTGTAATTGATAAGCCTTTCACTCTTTGTGCGCCCCAATCGGCTGAAATTTCAGAAGGGTGTCTGCCCCAAAGTTTTTGAGTATAGCCCTCAAAAAACATAGTATATAATTTTTTCCCGAAGCGATTAATATAAAAATTTTCCAGTGAATCTTCTTGTTTTTTTTTGATATTGGCTTGTAAATAACTCATGCCTGCGGTCATCGTTGTTGCAAAGCCCATATTTTTGATAGTCTCCCATTTCATAGAAACAGGATAATCAAAAAATTTATGCTGATAATAAATTCTTGATACACGGTTTCTGACAAGCATGACTTTGTCTGTCAGTTCAGGATTTGCACCGCCAGAAAAAAGTTTTTTCTTGCGTCCTAGCTGAATATCATCAAAAGATGGTTCTCCCTGAAAAGGCATGCATTTATGCCACCAGTTCATCACTTCCTGATTTTTTGAAAAAAACCGATGTCCGCCAATGTCCATGCGATTATTTTTATAATTCACTGTTCTGGAAATTCCCCCGACTGTGTCAGATGCTTCATAAATCGTCACATGATATTGTTCAGGTGCTTGCCGAAGTAATTCAACACCCGCAGTTAATCCAGCAGGTCCTGCACCAATAATAATAACTTCTTTCAAAATATAACTTCCTTTCTGTTAGATATGAATATATTCATTATCTATTGTAATATAATTTTTTCTAAATTTATTACAAATGTGGTCTGCAAGTTTGAAAATTACCAGAACTGTTAAAACAGATGCTGTTATGATACTAATTGTTTTCCATAATTCTTTCATGAAAATTTCCTCCTGTCAGTATATAATTAATGTTATTATAGCATATTTTAACTCAAAATGCTATAGCATTTCAGAAAATTGACAC
>CAMWUF010000005.1 GCA_947177375.1 uncultured Ruminococcus sp. | reverse complement strand
GGCTGGTGTTTTTTTAAATAACACCTTATTTTTTATTCAATAAAAATATTATGTTAAAAAAAAAAACAAAACAAAAAAAACCCCAAAAAAAAAAAAAAAAAAAAAAAAAATAATCCTGTGTGTGTGTGTTGGGGGGGTTCCCCCCAAACCCCCCTTCTCAGCGGACACTCTTCGACTTTGAGGTTAGAAAGATACAGTGGATAGTTTTTTTTGGATTAAGACAAAGTAATTTCTTTGTTTACTACACTAAATTAAGAATACAAAAACGTAAGGGCTATATCGGATAGAAATGAAAAAAAAGAAAAAAAGAGAAAGAAGAAAAGAAATTTTTCCAACCGTCCCTCCTGCTTACCACCAATCGCTTTTTAAGCTACTAGCAAGCCACACACGGCGTTTTACTAAAAAAATTGTAAAACTATACCCCTACTTTTTAACAAGCCTAAAAATGGCTTTTAAATCAAAATTAGAGGTATATAAAAATACCATCCAGTATCATAAGTACTGGGTGGTATTTTTTATGATTCTTTACAAATCCATGTACATAGGAATACAGCAATCCAAAAACATTAATTCGGATTGTAACATAAAATTCTGAAATCTGAAAAATCCATTTTTAATATAAAAATTTTCCGCTTGTGGAATAGAATATAAAATAATTTTATCAGCTCCACATGTTTTTTCAATAAAATCATAAATTTTCGCAATGACATTACTAAAAATATAGTCACTCAATGTAAATTTATCATCTGATGAAAAAAACATATGCTTAGAACTTGTTTTCATAGACGCTTTAACAATAAATGAGTATGGGAAATATATATCATATTTTCTTCTGAGAGAACAGAATATTCAAAATCTTTTGAAAGTCTTCGGTAATCGCCGAACCATGAAAAAGTACGCTCAACTCTCCAGTGTTTTGGCATGACTGTAAAAGTGGAAGCCAAATGTTCTGAAATGTCCACTCTGATATTATGAAATTCTTTAAATATTTGTTTGAAACATTTTCTGTAAACATTATCGGCACATACTCCTCTGACTGACAAATAATAGAAAAGTGCTTTTTCAAAAGTGAATACTCCACCGTTTGTGTCATGGGTATTTGCCACATGGACATGAACAGCAAGGATATTTCCCATAATATCTGTTACGATATGTCTTTTTACTCCTTTTGTTTTTTTCCCCCATCATATCTTTTTTTATCACTATGATATGCTGTTTTTACGCTTTGCGAATCAATTAATGCATAACTCGGTTCTGCGTTTCTCCCTACTTTTATGCGGTTTTCCTTTACAAGAAACTGCATTACTTTTTCCCATACTCCTTTCTGTTTCGCTCTGCTGTAAAAATTATAAACTGTTGAATATGGTGGATAATCATGTGGCAATGCTCTCCACTGACAGCCCGTTTTTACCACATACATGACTGCTTCTACAAGATTTCTCTTATAATATTTACTTTTGTTTCCTGATGGAAAGAAATGTTCTATCTTCTCCCACTGCTTATCAGTCAGGTCACTTAAATAATTTGTTCTTTTACAGTAAACCCACTTGACAAATGGAACAAAAAATGATATAATGAAAACATGAGTAAAAGTGTAGATTTAAGAGCAGCAGTAGCGTATTACGAAGAAGGGCATACATTGGTAGAAACAGGAATGATGTTCAAAGTAGGAAAAACAACAGTAAGCAATTGGGTCAAAAAGAAAAAAGAAACAGGTGATCTGCATAGCAAGCCGCTGAATAGGGGCTTTAAGAAAATAGACCCGGAGAAATTGAAAGCATATGTGAAGGAATATCCTGATCATACACAGAAGGAAATGGCAGAAGCATTCGGATGCTGTAATCAGGCAATCAGTAAAGCACTGGAACATTGTGGGATCACACGAAAAAAAAAAAGACCATGCTCTATAAAGAACAGGACTCTGAAAAAGTAGAAGCCTATCTGGAAAAAATCAAAGACATACTGCCGGAAAAGATTGCTTATGTAGATGAATCCGGTATCGATCAATATCTTTATCGTGAATATGCTTATGCTCTTCGTGGAGAAGCAGTAACAGAAAGAGTCCCAGGAAAGAAGTTTCAGAGAACAAATCTCGTTGCTGCACAGTTGAACGGAGAAATGATTGCTCCTATGCAATATAACGGAACAACAGATGCAGCACTGGTTGAAACAGTAGCTTCTGTCATGTCTTCCTGAAGGTGTAGTAATCGTCATGGATAATGCTTCTTTTCATAGAAAAGGAAAACTGTTTGAAATAGCTGAAGAATATCATAGAAAACTGATTTTCCTTCCACCCTATTCTCCTGAACTGAACCTCATCGAACATTTCTGGTCTAAATTAAAGCAATGGTTGAAATTGCACATCCGAGAATTTGATTCCCTTGATGATGCAATTTCAGCTTTCTTTTCCTTTTATTAAGTAGAATTACTATATCTCAAAAACGAGTGTGAAGTCAATCAGCAGAAAAACAAGAAAAGGAATGATTGAGAGTGATATCCTCCCAAACGAACGGAAACGGCTCAGTGAGCATTTTCGAGCCGTTATCAGTCATTCCGAAAAAACAAGCTACAGTTTCTAAAAAGATTCAAAGCAAATTAGAATTTCCACAGTGCAAAAATTTCAGTTATGGCAATTTAGAGGGAGAATAACTTAGGAGGTTCGGCAAAATGACGAAAACTATTTCTTCTCAAAAGAAAAAACAGCGTTGAGCGAGTTGCTCAACACTGAGATTTGTAACTGGTTGTTATAAAGAAGTTTGCAATGGTAAATCAGAATCTATTGTTTTGGATATGTCTCTTTTAGAAACTCTATCAGCATTTCGGGGATAAATTGATAGTGGTGAGATTCGTACAGCTTGTATGTCACATTTGCATTGTGAGATTCCAGTCGGTTGTTCAGCTTTGCAAGTCCCTGCAGCGTAGTATCGTGACCGTTGTAGCTATCAGCGTAATCGGGATCTTCCAGCGAGCCTCCGCAGAGGAACACCTTTTTATCAAGCGTGTCATTTCTGTCAAAGTATCCGTAATCGCTTTGACAGCCATCGGAATCTAAGTCGAAATACTCATCATACAGACCCCAGAACGCCGGACTGCCTATGATGTAATTACCAAAGGGCTGATTCTCGTAAAGGTCAGATTTAAAGAGCGCATTGTGAGCAAAAACTCCACCATTAGAGTGACCATACAGGGAAGAATTTGCATAGTCGATACTGTAATTTTCACCGAGATACGGCATTAAATTGTCTGTTATGAAGTCCAGAAGCTTATTACGCTCCTGTAGCAGATGCGTGAAACGATAATATGGGTTAGTGCCATCTATTTTATAATTATAGCCAAGACTTACAAGGATAACATCAGCAGCTTCACCTTCCTCCATGACCTTGCGCAACTCCATATGATTTCCGAAACGCCATACACCGTCCGTCAGGAAAAATACAGGATATATCTTATCTTTATCATAATTCGGAGGTAGAGTCACATGAACGAGAAATTCAGTGTTAAGCTCCTCGTCGTAGATGCTAATCTCATCTATGGAATCCTTGACCGCCTCTACTGCTGTTCGGTCATACTCCCATGTATTTCGATAGTCTGCAAACGGATCTGCATATGGATCTGTGTATAGCAACGGATCATTCGGCTCAATGCTGCCCTCCGGCAATGTTTCATAGTCGCCGCTTTTTAAAGCCTCACGAACCATTTGTATCTGACGTATTTTGCTTTCGATCATATCATCGGAAAAACCATTCTTCTTATAATTTTTAGTCACCCAGTCGAGATACTCTTCAAAGGTGTAGAACGTTACGTCTTCATATTCGCCCGTTTCGTCATTATATGTTGTAATTATCATATAGTTATCATCATCATCATATTCAGGCTCCCAGAACATGTTCGAATAAAGGCAGCCGTCTATCAGTGCATATACGGGATAAGTATTATAGCTTTCCCCAGACTCTGCCATTTTGTTGATACCTTCAACAGCTTGTTCGTATTGATCATCTGTAAGAGTGTCACGCATACTTTCAAGATGGGCAAGCATACTTTCAGACGTTTCTGTTACAAATTCAATGCTCACCTTATGCTCTATATCCGTAGGCTCGTCAAGAAGCGTAAGCGTATGTTTGTTTACCCTTGAACGCTCTGTTTCCGTCATTTTATTGACAAGTTGTATCGGCTCAGCAGTCTGCACGATATCCGTGGATGTGCTTTTGTTGCTTTCTGTGTTATTGCTGCAAGCGCTGACTGATAACAACATTATTGTAATGGATAAAAAATTACAATTACTTTTTTCATGTTTTTTCCTTTCTGCCTCTAAATTTCGATTCACACCCCCAAGCGTTATAAACATTATACCATAGTAAACAGAAAAAGTCAAGCTAATTTTCAAGCGTATCAGCAATCCCATGGAACGAGAAGTGCTACTCACTCAAAATATCATTCGCAGAATATACAAGTATTGCTTGTTGAAATTGTGCGTAAAAGAGAATTTTGATTTTTTTGAGCGACTTTTTTAAAAAAATACCAACAAAATCTAAAATTCTTCGGTATATTAAGTAGAGTGGAATTGCGACCAATCCGACCGAACCAATTCAGCCAAACCAATATAGTCAAGTCGCATAGCTCCAATTCCTCACAGAGCGAGGAAAATCACAGAGCCATACACACACGCACTATAGGGGCGTGGAGTAAGTTAGCAAGCTTGGTATGACATGAATACAAAAATTGTAAACGCACATCATACACCGCTTGCAAGTTGACAACTCCTTGAACCCCAATTTGGAAAAGGAGAAACATCTAAAAACTACAGAGTAAGGCAGGAAATTGAAACATATCTCAAAAAAGAGCATGCTGTTCAGATATAAAACTATACCCTGAAAATCAAAATCGCCTCAGAAATGATTCTAGGCGATTTTGAGTGATGTTATGTTGTTTAAATAAATTTTTATTCGGTTCTTCTTAATCTGTCCACTACACTTCCATTACAGATTGTATTGTATGATGTTGTTGGAATAATTACGGAAAGCAATACCAGTACCGCTATACAAATAAAAATCGGTACAAGTGTAAAATGATAAGTAAAGAAGAACAGCTCACTTGCAATACTGTTAATGATAAAACCACTAAGCAATGTTCCAAGTAGAACAGAACATATCGCTGTGAGAAAAGCATAGTGAATGCCCTCCCACATAAGCGTAGCTTTCATTTGTTTTCCTGTCATTCCAACAGCCGACATCATTGCAAAGTCATGCTTTCGGGTAATGATTCCCGTAACGACCGCATTGACAAAATTCAGAATACCGATAAGTGCAAGAATACCACTAAGTGTACCACCCACAAGCTTTATCATTTGCATAAAATTGATATACTCATCTATATATGTTTGTTTGCTTGTTACGATAAGATGTGAACCGTCTCTGTCTGTCATATATCGAATCTGCGTATCAACATTATCAATTTTATCAGATTCTGCTTGTATCATTACATTCATAGCCTTGTTATTATCTGACAAAGAGAAATATTCCTGCTCGGGAATAATAACTTGTCCATACAGTCTGGTGAATGACTGTTTTGACAATGCAAACGGCATTTCACATACTGCCATGACCTCATAGTTTCTTAATGTATCAGATGAATTACTGTCTCGGAGATACCATGCGTTTGTTATAGATACGCTTATGGTATCTCCGACCTCATAGAAATCATCCTCTGATGACTTTTCGTCAACATCAATACAATGTGTATATACAATGGCATATTTTCCGCTTTTAAATTTTTCAATATCTACTTCTCCCTGAGTTGGCTTAAGATAATTGAGCAGTGTTGGAGTGATGCCATAAATATCGGCAGAAATATATTTTTCTGTAATACTCTTAAATTCATCGTACTTATCATCTGCTGCATATTTTTCCGCAATTTTTTGTGCTTTTTCCAACGATTTTCCATCAAGTTCCATACTGCCCCATTCAAAGTAAACGGCATTGAGTTCCTCAACTCCGTCAATGCCTGACAAGTATTGTAGGTCTCCCTGAGAGATAGTATTATATTCTACTGTGCTATCCAAACTTTCTTGTTTTATGATAAAATCCCCGATTATCAGATGACTGATAAATTTATCTATATCCACTCCTTGAAGAACGGTAAAAAGAGTATTTACAAGTATCATACTCAAGGTCAGAGAAATTACCACAATACCTGTCTTTCTCTTACTTCTTGCCATATTGCTTTGTGCTATGGAAAATGGTGTGATTTTACCAGTTTTCTTATCTGTTTTATTTAAACCAATATATGTTTCGTTATATCGCAGTGCTTCTATCGGTGTGACGGAAGAGGCTGTCTTGCAGGGTTTCTGACAGCTAATCATAACAGTTATAAAGGTAAAAACAGCAGCTATTATGCAAACAATTAAAAGCAATACTGCATTTAGAGTATATCCAACTTCTGTTCCAATAATTATCGTCTTCATAATTGCACCGAGTAGTATTTTTCCAATCATAAGTCCAATCACAAGTCCAAGAGGTATTCCTATTGCCGAATAGATTGCCGCTTGGATACGCACCATTCGTTTTATCTGTTTTGAAGTGGTGCCAATCGTTTTCAAAAGTCCATAGCTATGTATATTTGCTGAAATATTTATATGGAAGATATTATAGATTATCAGATAGCCCGCTGCAAAGATCACAAGCAGGATAACAATCGCACCGAGCATTGTTATCGGATCAATTTCACTTGTTGTGTACGCCCAGTTAATGCCCACATCAGGAATAAGCTCAGGAGCAGTGTCTGCATAAAGACGGCTTATCAGCTTATCCGTTTTTTTCTCAATATTCCAACTGTTGGAAAAATTGAAATCCACTGTGAGATAGCCTGCATAATCAGGATATTCAAGAGCGTAGAAGCTTTCTGTCGGAATAGGCGCAACGCTGTCGGAAAATTCTCTTGATACCCAACATTCCTGCGCCATAGCCAATCTTTCGCCCTGCCAATATCCGCACAGAGTAAAATTATGTTCCGATATATTTCCGTCTACATCAAGCATTATCGGGACAGTTATTCCAAGCTCATACGGCATACCAAGTTCGTCCAGTACAAGCGAACTGACAGCGATTTCATCATAACTCTGAGGAAGTCTGCCTTCCGTAGGTATACAGAACATAGCCTTTGCCGCATTCACATCGCCTGCACAATTGACCTCAACAGAAATATTCCTGAAATCTTCATTGACTGCATTACCAACAATAATTCTGTAAACAGCATCCTTTACCGCTTTATCCGACTTAACTTTCTCATAATCTTCAGGCAGAACAGATTTCAATCCCGCCATTTTGTTACCGCCTACCATACGCATTGTTTCCTGCTGTGCTCCATTCAGCAGACTGCCTCCGATTGAGGTCAATGCTGTAAAAAGAATGCAAGTAAGAATGATTGAAAATATGATAACTGCGTTCATTTTGCGGTTGCTTTTTATCTGACGAATGGCAAGTCTGCGTATCACTTTGCCATTATTCACCTTAGTCATTCGGCTCACCGCCTTTGATGATGTGTCCGTCCTCAATGCGGATAATACGGTCTGCCATCTGTGCGATTGTCTCATTATGAGTTATCATCACAATTGTCTGGCTAAACTTCTGTCCAGTTACTTTCAAAAGACTGAGAACATCCTGACTTGTTTTGGTATCAAGATTTCCCGTAGGTTCGTCCGCAAGGATAATAGCAGGCTTTGTTGCCAATGCCCGTGCAATAGCCACTCTCTGCTGTTGACCTCCCGAAAGCTGATTCGGCAAACGTTTTTTCATTTTTTCCAGTCCAAGAGAATGTATTACCTCACCCACAAATCTTTCATCAACCTTGTTTCCGTCAAGCTGAATCGGAAAAACTATATTTTCATAAACATTCAGTGTAGGGACAAGGTTAAACGACTGAAATACAAAGCCGATTTTACGTCTGCGGAAAATTGTAAGTGATTCGTCATTCAAGGAAAAAATATCCTTTTTATCCACATACACTTTTCCCGAAGTCGGTCTGTCAAGTCCGCCAAGCATATGTAGAAGGGTAGATTTTCCGCTGCCGCTTGTTCCGACAATCGCTGCAAATTCTCCCTGTTCCACACTTAAATTTGCATTATCAAGTGCAATTACCTTACTTTCTCCCGAACCATAAGTTTTTGTCAGATTTTCTGTTTTCAATACAATCATAAGTGATACCTCCAATAAAAATATAACAGTTTTTTCTGCTGTATTTTATTGTAGCACAGAATTCTTTCAAGAATCTTTCTGAAATCTAACAGTTTTGAAAGAATTCACCTTGGCAGAAATAATTTGAATACCGAACCCTTTCCGATTTTCGATTCTACCTGAATATATCCGCCTTGCTCCTCAACAATCTGACGACTAAGGTAAAGTCCGATTCCGACCCCGTTTTGCTCTCTGACGTTCTGTCCACGATAAAAACGCCTGAATATTCTTGGAAGTTCTTCCTCTGAAATTCCGATACCACTGTCAGAAACCTCTATACTAACAAACATTTCAAATGACTTTACTGTAATCTGAATCTTACTGTTTTCAGGGGAATATTTTACAGCATTATCAAGAATATTAAACAGTGCCTCCTGTGTCCATTTGCGGTCAAATACGGCGATACAGCTTTCGGAAGTATATATTACTAATATTTGTTTCTTTTCTGCATTGGGACTTATCTGTTCTATTGCAGATTGTATCAGGCTGTTAATCTCATTTTCAGAGGGCGAAAGCTGAAAAGTACCTGTTTCCAAACGTGAAATTTTCACAAGGGACTGAATCAGAAATTCTAATTTTTCAGTCTGTTGTTGAATTTCCCCTACAAGCTGTCGGCTCTGCTTATCAAGGCTCTGTTCCTGTAAAAGCTGAGAATATAGCAAAATATTCACAAGAGGTGTTTTAGTTTGATGTGATATGTCCGATACAAGTTCTTTCAGCTTTTCACGTTCCTGCTCAACTTTCTGCTGTGAGAGCTTTGACAATGTGAGATACCGTATCCACTTTGTTTCGAGCTTTGAAACCTGACTTTCATCATAATCTGTTTCGCAAAAAGTACCATTTATTCCGTTTTCAAGCATTTTATCAAGGCGTTCGAGTAGCTTTTTATCCCACAATTTCATGAAGTCCTCCATACATAGCCAATTCCGTAAATAGTTTGAATATAATCAGTTGCATTTAGCTTTTTTCGTAAGCGATTGATTGTTACTGATAAAGCATTTTCATCTACAAAGTCTGCTCCGTCTGTCCAAATACGATCAATCAGAAATTCTCTTGTAAGTGTTTGATTTTTATGTTCTATCAACATCCGCAATAACTTCTGCTCAGTCTTGCTCAATTCTACAGGAATATTACTTTTTAAAAACTCCATTTTATCGAAATCAAATGAAAATTTTTCATCAGTATATACATTATTTACTGCATTATACGTTTTTTTCAGCACCTTATCAATCCTTGCTCTAAGCACCATAAGACTGAACGGCTTTGTTATATAATCATCTGCTCCAAGTTCCAACCCCATAACCTCATCCGTTTCAAGGTCATTTGCAGTTAGAATGATAACAGGAACATTTGAAGATTGACGAAGTTTTTTGAGAAAATCAAATCCGTTCCCGTCAGGTAGATTGATGTCAAGAATAATCAAATCAGTATGGTCTGTATGGTGAAATTCGCCTATGGTGTAATACTGTCTGAAAGCGTAATTTAAGCCTTTCAATGCAAGAACAATGCCATTATTTAATGCAATATCATCTTCTATAATGGTAATATATTTCATGATACCTTCCCACCTGTCTTTGTTAGTGTTGTTCTACCATTATAGCACATTACGCAGATGTTTGCAAGTTACATCTTGCTGAAAAAAGGATAAAGCGATATTCTCTAACAATGAATTTTAAGAATATCGCTCTTTTTTATGCTGATAATTAACTGTTGATGGTACTAGTACCACTTTTTTCATCAGTAATCCCACCTAGTGTGTACTATTTGTGTAGACCCACACAAATTTTTTGATTAATATTTCACATAACTTGAAATTTTCTATTGACATATATTTTGAAACATAATAAACTTAAATCAGTGATAAAATTTGAAAGATAGTGATGTTCTAGTTTTGAGCGAGTATGCCAGACTTGCAAGAAGCAGTGCAGATATGCTTAGACTTGTGGATGGACCTAACAGTATTACAAATGGAGAGCAAGTTGTGACATGAGCGTAAGATTATTTGGATTGCTTGCTAAGATAACAAAATTTATTCGGTTTTGTCATTTTGTGGTTACTTTCTTTTTATTTATATACCAAATCAATGCAGTAGCAACAGCTAACACAATGGAAGTAATCACACTTGCTTCAATACCGTATTTGCCGCCGTTACATATATTTTTGCCTACAGATTGCATATTAAAGATAGCCATAACCGTTTCATCATTTCCACTTAAATTCAATCCAAGGATACTAAACAGAATAAAATTCCAAGAAGTATGTAAGCCACAAACCACCCAAATGCTATTAAACTGAATCGTTAAAAGAGAAAAAATAATTGATATTAAAATAAGATTGATTATACCAAGCACACCATAAACAGCTCCCATATCTAACAATGTTGATAAATGAGGGATAATAAACATTACAGTGCTTACCCCTATTGCAACGGCAAGTGAAGTTCTATTTTTTAAAGAGCATAAAATGATTCCTCTGCAAAGAAATTCTTCTGTTGCTCCTTGTATAATAAAACCGTCGAATAGAAGGACTATCATAATATAATGGATATTTTTGAAGATACCATGAAATTCGATTTTGCCAGTCAGCATAATAACAGTAACGGAAATCAAAACCAAAAGAATACCAACTGCAGCACCAATAAAGTAATTGCCAAAGTGTTTGGTAATACCCATTTCGGACAGGGGCTTTCTCGCAATGAGTTTCCAATAAAGTATTGTGATTCCCACTACAACGATATAACCGTAATATGTTATCAGCGTTATAGTCTCCTGATCAAACATTTCTCCCTCAAAGATATTTTTACTAAGGGCAAAGTGTATCAGTATCACAATACCTTCGGCAATTAATTCTCCTATTATTTTACATACCCCAAAAGCAAGAATTATCTTAACAACAAATAGTATTGCAGGCATTTCTGTTCTGTTATTGAATGGACTGATATTTTTCAAAAACTTTTTCATTGCGCTGTTCCTCCCTGTAAATCAGCAATTCCATTTAGTATGGTTTTTAATGCAAAGTCAAAGGTATCATTCAAAGATACAGGATTTCCATATCCTCCATGGCTTTCAATGGTAGAAAATCCTTGCAGAAAAGCTCGAAGCATACGCACAGTATGAACTTTTTGTTCCTCGGTCAATCCATAAGCATCGAGCACCTGAAACAGAACACTCACCGTTCCCACCGTTGCTTGTAGATGTTCCTCCGAAAGATACATATTGTACCATTGCATAGCTTCAAACAGTCCTTTGTGTTCTAAAACAAATTTCCGATAGGTATAACAGAATGCTATTACTGCATCATCTTTTGATTTACCTATGACAGCTTTTGTTATTTCACCATCTAAATAATGCCAACCATATAGCATAAGCTCTTTGTTCAGTTCGTCAAGACCGCCGCTGAAATGTTTATACAACGATGGTGATTTTATCCCCAGTTCTGTTGCTAACACTTTCAAGGTTATATTGGCGAAGCCTTTTTCATCTGCCATATTAGCTGCTGATTCAATTATTTTTTGCTTATTCAATCCTACTTTCATTTGGCTAATCCTCTCTATTATTTAGCTAATCTTATTAGCTATTATAACATATGCCTTTGTATAAGTCAATCTATCGTTTTATATGTTCACAAAAAAGTTACAATCTGCTTTTTAACTGTATTATCTTCTATAAATAAGAGATTAAATCCCCTGTTGCAGGAGTTTCCAGACCGTTCTATAAGAACTTCCATCAGACACCCTCACAAAAGAATATCTGTCTGTACATTTCATAGCTTGCCATATCGGTCTTTACAATGTTTCCTTAAAAATTTGTTTATAGATACTATCATAATGAGCATGGCTATCATAAAAAGTTAATACATATATCAACTTTTCAGGAGAGATAACACATGAGTAATCAAAAAAATGAACACGGCAAAGTGAAAATTTTTATGACAAAAGAAATTTGTAATTCATTGATTTCAGTTTTGAACAGTTACATTGTTGCTAATGAAACAAACAAGTATAATATATATGCAAAAAAATTCAAGCACTGGAAAAAACGCTTGACAAATTGGAATTTTTATGGTAGTATTATATAAGAACATATGTTTTGCTTTGAAACCCCAAAAAAAGCTTGACAAAAAAGCCCTCATGTGATAAAATGGTAATTGTCGAGATTACAACTCAATACACACAAAGGCTTTCGATTTTTTTTATTGCTATATTATTGTAGCATAAGAATCCGATTTTGTCAAGCCTTTTTTTAGGCATGGCAAAATTTTTTTTTTAGCTGTGTGTTAGAATTGTAATTTGCTCAAATTTATGAAAAAGGAGTAATTACACATGAATGAAATTCAAATTTTCAATTCTGATGAATTTGAACGTATGAAATCTATTGAAAGCACTATCAAAAGTTCTTATTTGGGTTTTATCTACTTTCTTGAGTATGGGGAAAATGTCAAAATAGGATATTCACAAACCCCAAGTAATCGAATAAAGCAACTAAAAAAACAAGCTGAATATGGGAAAATTAAGCTTGGCAATGTTGCAATAAGCAAACCTCATACAAATTATAGAGAGAACGAAAAATTATTACACCAATATTTTACCCAGAACAGAATACCAGGGACAGAATTATTTTCTGTCACATTGAAACAAATTTTATCCAATTTACCAGAGGAGCTATTTTTTTTAGACGAAAGTGAAAAACTTGCTCAAGAAAGTGAAGAAAGATTTAATTTTTTATTAGGAATCTTATTTCCAAAATTAGGGGGAACAGAAAGTGGAATATCTTATATGCAAGAACAGCTTGACCATGTCGAAAATTTACATACTACAAAAAAGAAAGAGGTTTTTTTAATGCAAGAAAAAAGTAATCCTACACCAGCACAGAAACAATCTGGTAAACGTCAAAAAATTGGCGAACGCACCCATATCTACAGAAACGCAGACGGCAGTATTTTCGGCAAGAAAGTTGTCAACAAATTTTCAGACGGAAGCAAGAACGCAGTCTGGTTCTTATTCAACCCAGAAACAAATAGTTTCCATGAAAAATGTGGATTGTCTGGCAAAAAAGCACCCCTTTACAATGCCGATGTATTGCATCATAATAAAGATAATACAGAATGCCCCATTGTCATTGTAGAGGGCGAAAAAGATGTAGAAACTCTTGCCGATATGGAAATTATTGCAACATCGCTTCCAAATGGCGGGCAATCCAAACAATGGCATGAAGAACTATATAATGACGGTTTACAGGAACATGATATTATTATTCTGACAGATAATGACAAAACTGGTGAAACCTATGGAGAAACTGTCGCAAAGAATGTCAGCAGAATTGCCAAATCCGTCAAGATTATTCCAGCAAGAGAAATTTGGAGCGAATGTCCAGAAAAAGGCGACATCAGTGACATTACGGAAGCTCTTGGGCAGGAGAAGACAATAGAGAGATTACTGGATGCATCCAGAAAAGCGGCATATTATGCAGACATTAGCGACTTTGACGAATTAGTAGAGAATACATCTGAACCATTTTCACTCACTGCATCGGCACTAACAACCAAAAAAATTTATGAATTTGAAAAAAAACCGATTCGCTATGTTTGGTATCCATATATTCCGGCAGGAGATTATACTGTTCTAATGGCAGCAGGCGGAACAGGCAAAACCTACTTTGCTTGTGGTGTGGCTGCAACTATTAGTAGGGGAGAAGCTCTACCTGTTCCAGATGAATACAAAAGTAAAAAAGCAATTCCTCAAAATAGAAATGTTCTAATTATTTCAGCAGAAGACCGTGGCAGCGATATTGGAGAACGATTAATAAAAGCTGGGGCTGATGCAAATTCGGAATACATTCATGTAGTTGACAAAACGGCTTCTAACGGTTTTTTATTTCCAAAAGATAGTAGTGATATGCAAAGAATTGATATTTTTGAAAAAACGATTCAGAACTGCAATCCAAATTTAATCATTATTGATCCCTGGCACGCTTTCTGCCCTCCGGAAGTAGATGTAAACAGAATTAATCATGTTCGACCCATATTTCAGACTATTTCTGCTATCTGCGAAAAATATGACTGTGGTTTAATTCTTATTTCACATGTTAACAAGAAACCACAGGAAAATGCAAATAATGCCGCATTAGGGAGCGTTGACCTTGTGAATGCCAGCCGGAGTGCATTAACTGTCATATGGGATGGTAGAGATGAAATGAGTCGTCTTGTGATTCATACGAAAATCAATCATGCTGCACATGGACAAACTATCAAATTTACAATTGATGACAATAGTTTTGCCTGGAATGGATTTGAGCCCAATCTGACAAAAGATACACTGGAAGAAGCTGCGAAACTGCACAGAAAACCCACAGATTTGATTCGAGACAAATTGAACGATACAGCAATAAAAGAAGAACTGTTGGAACTCATCACCGAATTAGCAGAACACGGAAAAGAAACCAAAATAGCTTACCAACAGTTAGAAGATATGTGCGATGATGAAACTTTCAGTGGTCTTAGTACGTCAAAAAGAAAAGAATTGATTGAACAGATTACAAAATCAGAAGCATTTCAGAGCAGAGGATTAACTTTGAAAAAGTACATTCAAGGAATCAGTTATACAGACAAGCATGGTAATAAAAAGCGGAGCAGAGGATTTATTGTAAGTTGTATGGTGACAGGGCAAGAAATGGCTGTTGCCATGTCCTAAAAAATAATAAGAAGAAAGCTTGTAACAAAATCTTGTTGCAAGTTTTTTTATTCATACTAAAACTCTCACTGTGTAACAAGTTAGCGGAGCTTTTTATAAAATTATCTGCTCCGCTAACTTGTTACATGTTACAGAA
>CAMWUF010000004.1 GCA_947177375.1 uncultured Ruminococcus sp. | reverse complement strand
AATTAAAAAATGTTTTTTTGCCAATAGAAGTGACTTTTTCGCCCAATGTCAAAGAATCTAAATTCACGCAGTTATAAAATGCATAATCACCGATTTCTGTTACAGATTCAGGAATAGTAATATTTTTCATAGTCTCACAACCTGCAAAAGCAAAATCATCAATTTTGATTACGGAATCTGGCAATGTAATACTATAATAATAACAATTATCTAAAATTTCATTTTCTCCCTCTTCTTCATAATTAATAAATTCATTACTTGCACAATTCCCAAATGCAAAAGATTTAATTTCTGTCACGCCGTCTGGAATTTCAAAATTAGTACCCTCAGCATAATATAATATATTATTTTTAATAATAAATGGATTTTGTTCTGTATAAGCGGTATCAGACAAACAGCGATAATTAAATATTTCAATATATTCTAAGCCATTAATTTCTGTTAAATTTGGATTGTTATATAATACATAGGGATCAAGTTCTGTAAATGTAGACGGAATTGTAATTTTTTGAAGATTTGGATAATTCGCAAATGCGCTTTCATCAGCTCCAGTAATACCCTCTTCCAGAATAATTTCATAAATATCATCTTTGTAATCATTCCATGATGGCAAAGTACTACCATGCCAACCAATAATTGTATAAATATCTCCATTGCCCGAAACAGTCAGCACATGATCTTCAAGTGTCCAATTTACTTTTCCCCATTCACCAGATTTCACATCTTCTGCAAAAGCAGGCATAATAGTTACACTATTTGCAGATAATACCAATGCTGCACATAGCATTGCCAAAACATTTTTCTTCATTATAAAACCTCCTGTAGATAATAAATAAAGCTTTATCAGCTTTTCTATTACTACAACGGAAAATCATTCTAAGATGTGCAGAATTTTCTTAATTTTTTCAGATTCTATCAATCAAACAAAAAACCGCCTGTTTTGCAGACGGTTTTTGTCTATTTTTAAAAATTTTTTTAAACTACTTCATACATAGCCGAAGCATCAGCTTTTGTGACATGTTCTGAAATCGCAAGCACACGGACTGTTACAGGTTTCGTTCCCATTTGAATTTCGATAATATCACCAAGTTTCACATCATAAGATGCTCTGGCAACTTTTTGATTCACAAGAACTTTTCCTGCATCACAAACTTCATTTGCAATCGTCCGCCGTTTGATGAGTCGAGAATTTTTTAAATATTTATCTAATCGCATAATTAATTTTCTTCGTCCTCCTCATCTTCTGATTCTTCCTGTTTACCAAATATAGCATTTAAATTTTCTTCTGTGATTTCATAACGGTAAACATTTGCATCTAAATCAAAAATAGCAGGTACAGTAAACCAACTACTACCTAAATTATGTTCTCTATCCATATGAATATCCAGCATTGGAGCTTTCTCTAAATCAATATTCATACCCATGCTGGAATATGCTTCATAACTGTACTCTCTTGTAGGATAGCAATATTCTGTTTTGCGGGCAAAAGCACTTTTTTCAGACGTTGATGTTTCATATTTCCATACATCCAAATAAGCACCATCACCCATAACAGAGCCTTGCAATGTACAAATACAATTTCGATAAGGTCTATAATAAAAATCATAAGTATAATAACTGATAGAAAAACTATCTACAAATACCACTTTTTGATTTTGCATTGTATAGAAATACACTTTGCTTGTTGCCTGAATAAACAGCTCTGGCACGTCATCTTCATTTAGATATAACAGCAAAAACCTTACATCTTGTTGATTGCTATCTTCTGAAAAATCCTTTTCATAGTTGGCTTGTTCCAGAAACTTTCGATAAGCTTGCTCCCAATTAAATTTATCATCAGAAACTATTTCTGTAACAGTTTCTGTTGTTGGAATTGTCACAACTGTAGTATCAGAAATTGTAGTTGTTGTTGTTATTGTTGTAACAGACTGTGTAAGGAGCTGTGTTGTTTCTGTTTCGGATTCTAATTGAAAGAAAATACTTTGATATTCAGTCATATCATTTTTTTCATCTGAAATATTTTTTTCTGTTTCTGTTATTACAGTTTCCTGTTGCGGAGATGGAATATTTAAAATTCCTTCTATCGTATCTGGAGGCTCTAACTCATCACACCCTGTTGCAAATACAATGACAGAACAACAGAAACTGATACAAATAATTGATTTTTTCAGGATATTCATCATAGATGATAATCAGTCCTTTTTGGGATTGACAGCGTCTTTTAACCCTCTGCCAGATTTAAAAGCAGGTGCTTTTCCAGCAGGTAATTGAATTGGTTCACCTGTACGAGGATTCAGGCAACGTTTTTCCTTACGTTCTCTGACATCAAATGTTCCGAAACCAGTCAGAACAACTTTTTCACCGTCTGCCAAAGCATCACGAATAGTATCAAAAATAAAATTTACATCTTGTTCCGCATCTTTTCTTTTGCGGTCTCTTGTCTTTGCGTACAAAGTAATCAACTCAGATTTTGTCATAAAAATCTCCTCCTGTAAAAATAAATAATTAATTTTCTTGTTTTGCCTGATTCCAGTAATCATCTAATTCTTGAATCGGCAAATCAGGCATATTTTTTCCGTCTTGTTGGACAAGTTTTTCTGTGACAGCAAAACGTCTGATAAATTTTTCTGTTGCTTTTGATAAAGCCTGTTCCGCATCAAGATTTAAATGCCTTGCTGTATTCACACAGGAAAATAATAAATCACCTAATTCTTCTTCTATGTGAATGGCATCTCCAGACAGCATAGCAGACTGTAATTCATCATATTCTGACTGAATACAGGAACATGCCTGTTCAAAATTTTCAAAATCCATACCAGCACGACCAGCACGCTTGCCAATTTTTTGCGCTCTTGCCAAAGCTGGAAGTGATTTGGCAACACTATTCAGCGTATCAGTATAGCTTTCTTGCTGTTTGGTTTTTTTCTTAATTTCGTCCCAATTTTTCAAGACAGTTTCTGTCGTTTCAGCTTTGACATTGCCAAACACATGCGGATGACGAATGATTAATTTTCTACAAATTTCATCACAAACAGCTTCAAAATCAAATGCCTGTTCTTCTTCTGCAAGGGTACAATGAAACACCACCTGCAATAATACATCGCCTAATTCTTCTCTCAGCAAAGGCATATCCAGCAAATCAATTGCTTCTACAGCTTCATAGGCTTCTTCCAGAAAATCATTTCTAATAGACCTATGATTCTGTTCTTTATCCCAAGGGCAACCCTCAGGACTGCGTAAAATTTTTACAATTTCACGTAAATCTTGAATATTATAATTATTTTTTTCTGGATAGTCTATCATAATATTCACCTGATTTCAGACGCAACAAAGCCAATTTTGCGATAAACTTTATTCAGCACACGTTGCGAATAACGCAATGCTTCTATGCCACATCTGGTGTAACATTCTTTTAAATAGGCTTTATCTGCGATTAATCTTGCATATTCTTCCCGCACTGGTGCAAGATGGTCTGCAACGGCTTCTCCAACAGCAAGTTTAAATTTGCCATATCCCTGACCATCAAATTCTTTTACAGCATCATCAATAGATATTCCAGTCACAGCAGAATAAATCGTTAATAAATTATTAATTCCGTCTTTGCCCTCACGGAAAATGATTTCCGTTTCACTGTCTGTGACAGCACGTTTGCATTTTCTGATAATCGTGTCTTTATCATCAAGAATTAAAATAACAGCATTTGGATTCTCGTCAGATTTAGACATTTTTTTTGTAGGTTCTTGCAAAGACATAACTTTTGCACCAATAGGAGAAATATACCCCTCTGGTACTGTGAATACATCGCCATACCTGCCGTTAAATCTTCTTGCAATGGTTCTTGCAAGCTCCAGATGTTGCATCTGGTCAGCTCCTACAGGGACTAAATCAGCATTATATACCAGAATATCTGCTGCCATTAATACAGGATAATCAAATAAACCTGCATTGACATCATCAGGGTGTTTTT
The DNA here is from genome assembly GCA_947177375.1 of uncultured Ruminococcus sp. GTDB lineage: Bacteria > Bacillota > Clostridia > Oscillospirales > Ruminococcaceae > UBA3855. Next base: position 12,157 of record CAMWUF010000004.1, on the reverse strand, counting down.
GACTTTTGTCTTTGAATTGCGTCATTCTGGATAATTCCCCAAACTGTGTGGAGCAATTCAACACCCATGATAACTGTGCATGTGTTGGCACATGACTTTGAATAAATAACAGCGATTTTTCTAAATCAATGCCACAAGCTAATAACTGTGCATAAGCTTCCAGAGTTTTTTGTCTTAGCTTTGCAGGGTCTATTTTTACTGTGAGTGCATGTTCATCAACCACACAGTAAATGCAGCGATATTCGTCCTGCAAAGGCTTCCAGTTACGAATTGCACCAATATAATTCCCAAGCGTAAAAGTTCCCGTTGGCTGAATTCCACTGAAAATTAATTTTTTCTGTTCACTCATGCTTGATTACCGCTTTCTGGTAAATTTTCTGCATCACGAAGTTGTGCAAGTCTTAAAGCTCCCATTACTTGCTGATATAAATGATATACCACACGTTTTTCTTTTATATCAGAATGAATTGTCTGAGGATTAATTTCTGTACTGAAAGTACCTCTTTTAGTAAGCATATAAATATAATGCTTTCCTGCAACTGGAAGTGGAAACTGTGAAGTTCTCTTGCAAGTTTTTTTCAATGGATTAGAATTTACAACAAGATTTCTTGCTGCCTGTACAACAGATTTATATTTTGTTGATGCACCAGTATATTCACTGCCGTTATTAAAATATAAATTTGCCGCACCGTTGATAAAGCATACCATAGTCACCATGATAGTCTGCCCCATAGGAATATCAATAATAATACCATATACTTCATCGGATTTAAATTTCATGTTAGAAAACTGTGCAGGCGGAATATGCAATGCACTGTTTCTGGTTGCCAAATAATTTGGCGTGACCGGATAAGGGTCAAGAGGTGAACGTCTTACTACTGCCATAATAACAATTCCTTTCTTGTTAATTTTAATCAAACATATTTTTTGTTAGTTGTCCTAATATTGCAATGCCTTTATCAATGGCATCATCTGTTGGTGTGGAATAATTTAATCTGAACGAATAAGTGATATCACTTTCAGATACCATAAATGCATTCCCTGGAACAACTGCTATTTTGTACTCCTGTACGGCTTTTTGACAGAAACCAGTCATGTCACTGCCTTCAGGAAGTGTACACCACAGGAACAAACCACCTTCTGGACGGGTATAAGCAATTTTATCAGAAAAATAATTTTCAATTCCTGATAGCATTCTTTCTGCTTTTTGCTGATAAATCGCTCTTAAATTTGCAAGATGGGCATCAAAATCCACTTTTTGCATAAATTCATAAGCCAACATCTGACCATAATTACTTGTATGCACATCAGAAACCTGCTTACAAACAACCATTTTAGCCATAATTTCTTTTGGTGCAATTCCATAGCCAACACGAATACCAGGAGATAAGACTTTTGAAAAACTTCCTGCATAGATAACTCTATTATCTGTATCTAAGCTTTTAATAGTCGGGACATTTTCTCCAGCAAACCGCAAATCTCCATACGGATTATCTTCCAGTATGATAGTATTATATTTCTGTGCCAATGCATATAATACTTTACGACGTGCAAAACTTGTTGTCTTACCTGTTGGATTTTGAAAATTCGGGATTAAATAAATCAGCTTTGTATTAGGATTGGCTTTTAAAGCTTCTTCTAATAATTCGGGATTCATGCCTTCTTCATCTAGTGGCACACCCACTAAATTTACATTATAAGATTTAAATGCATTCAGTGAGCCAATAAAACTAGGTGCTTCACAAATCAGTGTATCTCCTGCATTACAAAGAGATTTACAAGCAAGTTCCATCACTTGTTGTGCGCCTGATGTGATAATTAATTCTTCCGTGTCAGGTTTAAAATTTCCTTGTAGTTCCATGCGTTTTTTCATCAGGTCACGCAATGGCAAATACCCCTCTGTAATACCATATTGCAATAATGCAATCGGGTCTTTTTCCAGAATTTCAGCAGAAATTTCACGAATTGTTTCTACTGGAAACGCTTCAGGGGCTGGATTTCCTGCTGCAAAGGAAATCACACCTGGAACAGAAGTAAATTTCAGAATCTCACGGATTGCAGATGCCTGCAAATGAGATACTTTTTCAGAAAACGTATACTGCATAGACTCATCCTTTTCTTTTTAAATTTTTTTAAAATTTCATCACTCTGCAAATGATTTTACAAAGTCCATTTCTATTATAGCAAATAATTTTCATTTTGGCAACAGAAATTTTGAAAAAAAAACTGATATTTAGGAAAAAATTTTTTGGAAATTCACTGAAAGGAGTTTTTATCATGAAAAAACAAAGTTTTTTGCAGGCTTCGTTACTATTAACATGTTCTGCATTGTTCGCCAAAATCTGTGGTGCATTGTTTAAATTGCCTTTAACTGCCTTGCTGGGAGGTACAGGCATGGGCTATTTCAGTTGTGCTTACGGATTATTTTTACCATTATATGCTATTTTAGTGACTGGACTATCAACAGCAGTTGCCAGACCAGTAGCAGATTTTGCAGGACAAAAAAAATTTGCCTGTGCATTAAAAATCAAACATGTAGCTAGAATTTTATGTTTCATTATGGGATTTGTTGGTACAGGCTTTGCAATGTTATTTGCGAAATATTTCACAATCAAAACTTCAGGTTCTTTAGAAGCCTATCCAGCAGTCCTTGCAATTACACCAGCTGTATTGCTTTGCTGTTTAACAGCCGTAGAACGTGGCTATTATGAGGGCTTATGCTGTATGACACCAACAGCAATTTCACAGGCTCTTGAAGCAATGACAAAATTATTCTGTGGGTTATATTTCTGCAAATTATTTTTAAATATGCCTGTTTTAAAAAATTACAGTCAGGAAAGTATGGGTGCATTAGGCGCTGTTATCGGCGTAACAGTTTCTACACTGGCAGGCTATCTCTGCATGTTAATCAAAAATCTTATGCATAAAAAAGAAAATGTTACAAGTCATGAACCTACGCCATCTAGTAAAAAAATATTAAAAATTTTAATTAAAATTATGCTCCCGTCTGCATTGACAGCACTTGTTACAAATTTAACTTCTTTCATAGATTTATTAACTGTTATGCGTTGCTTTCAGAATATGCTTGCAACAGACAGCAATTTATTTTATCAAAAAGCCTGTTTATCTCAAGAAATTCCAGTCAATCAGGCATCAGCCTTTGTTTATGGGTCATTTATGGGATTATCTATCACAGTATTTAATCTTGTTCCCTCTTTGACAAATATGCTTGCCAAAGGCGTTTTGCCCTGTACAGCACAAGCATGGTCTTCTGGTAATAAAAAATTAGCAAGCGACTATGCAAGACAAGTTTTATTACTCACGGGACTCGTTGCAATCCCTTCCAGCTGTGGCATATTTGTTTTATCCAAGCCGATTTTAAATTTTTTATTTTCTGGACGAGATGCTGAAATTGCCGTTGCTAGTGCTGGTTTACAGTGGCTTGCACCTGCATTGCTGTTTTTATGCCTGACATTTCCAGTATTTAGTTTATTACAAGCAATTGGCAAAGAAAATTTACCAGTAAAAATTATGTTATCTGGAATTATTATAAAACTAGCTTGTAATTTAATTTTAATTCCGAAATTCTGCACAATTGGGGCATCTATTTCTACAAGTTTATGTTATGCAGTTATTTTTATATTGGCAATCATTTGTCTGGAAAAACAATTTGATAACTCTTTACATATGATAAAGCCTTTATTCGCTCAACTTTGGGGAGGTATTCTATGTGCAGGGGGTGCATGGGTATGTTATGACAGATTATCTGCACATATCCATGAAAAAATTGCTTTTCTTGTTGCAATTCTATGTGCTGTGTTAATTTATTTACTAGTATTATTTTTAACTTCCCAAAAAGAATTATATCAGCTTATAAAATATAAAAAATAAGCAAATATTTTTTGCCTTGACATCACATACTAACTGTGCTATACTATACTTATAATATATTATAACTATATATTATAAATTAAATTTAAGGACTGATAGTTATGCCTAAAATCCCTGACACATCTGCTATTTTAGTTTGTGCAGGAAACGCTTCCCGAATGGGTGGAATTAATAAAATTTTAATGCCTTTAGCAAAAAGTAACGTCATTGGAATCTGTATGCAGGCATTTCAAAACTGTAATGATATTTCTGAAATTATTATTGTAACAAAATCTGAAAATATGCAGATAATTCAGGAAACTGCTGAACAATTGCATATTTCTAAATTAACACACATGACAGAGGGCGGTGCAACCCGTCAGCAAAGTGTATTACAAGGCTTGAAACTTGTTTCTAAACAGACAAACTATATTGCAATTCATGATGGTGCAAGACCTTTAGTCAAATCAGAACATATTGCAAACGTCATTCAAGATGCAAGAATTTTCGGCGGTGCAACGCTGGGTGTTCCTGTAAAAGATACCATTAAAATCATAGATGATGGCTTAATTACAGATACACCCCCAAGAAATTCGCTGTATATCACGCAAACACCGCAAGTATTTAAAAAAAGGCTTTACTTTGAAGCAGTAGATTTTGCCTTAGAACATAATTTAGATTTTACAGACGATTGCCAATTAATCGAATCGATTGGCGGTAAAATTTACATGACAATTGGCGATTATACAAATATTAAAATTACAACTCCCGAAGATAGAAAAATTGCAGAGGTATTATTATGATTAGAATTGGTCACGGCTATGATGTACATCAGCTGACAGAAAACAGAAAATTAATATTAGGCGGTGTGGAAATTCCACATTATTTAGGCTTATTAGGTCATTCAGATGCAGATGTATTATTACATGCTATTTCAGATGCTTTACTTGGAGCATTAGCGTTAGGCGATATTGGCAAGCATTTTCCTGATACTGACCCAAAATATAAAAATGCAAATAGTTTAAATTTATTACAACAAGTGATTATTCTAATAGAACAACAAGGCTATCAATTAGGCAATTTAGATGCAATTATTATTGCACAAAAGCCAAAACTTGCAGATTATATTTTTAACATGCGTGAAAATATTGCGAAAATCTGTCATGCAGATATTTCTCAAATCAGTATTAAAGCCACAACGGAAGAAAGACTAGGCTTTACAGGTCGACAAGAGGGTATTTCTGCACATTGTGTTGCATTACTAATCAAACAGGATAACTGCACATAACAGCAAAAAAATTCATATCATATAGTATTATCTTAAAGAAGGGGTGATACTATGATATGCATGGCGGTTCTGCCGTCAGATACGTTTGCCCATAAAGCACAACGCATTCTGACTGCAAACGGCTACAAAACAGAAATGATACGAACAACAACCCGTGAAGATGGCTGTATTTTTGGAATTAGAATTTATGGCAAGCTTGAAACTATCAAATTATTACTGGAGCAGGAGAGAATCCCTGTGAAAAGCTTACGAATTGAGCGTGATAACACATGACAGTAAATTTTGATAATTCTGCAACAACGTTTCCAAAACCTCCAGAAGTCAGGCTTGCTGTTGAAAAAGCAATTGTGCGTTATGGGAGTTCAGGCAGAGGCAGTCACCCAATTGCCGTGAGAGGCTCAGAATTAATTTATTCTGCTAGAGAAACCATTGCAAATTTTTTAGGTGCTGAACCTGAAAATGTTGTGCTGACAGCCAATTGCACACATGCGTTAAATATTGCCATTCAAGGCATTGCCAAACAAGGGGGGCATGTGATTATTAGTCAGTTAGAGCATAATTCTGTATTAAGACCTGTTTATGCTTTGGCAAAAGCGGGCAAAATAAAATACAGTATTGCGACTGTGACTGAAAAAAAATCTGTAACACTCGAAAATTTCGCAAAATTAATTCGTCCTGATACAAGAGCAATTATTTGTACAATTGCAAGTAACGTCACTGGACAAATATTACCTTGGAAAGAAATCGGTGCATTATGTCAGGAAAAAAATATTTGCTTTATTGCAGACGGCGCACAGGCTTGTGGTCTGTTACCTATCAATTTAAAAACAGATAATATTAATTTTTTATGCACCGCAGGGCATAAAGCGTTATACGGCATTACAGGCACAGGATTATTAATTTCAGATGGAAAATTTAAATTACCGCCATTAATGCATGGTGGTTCAGGCAGTATGTCTAATTTGCCAGAAATGCCAGATTTTTTGCCAGATTCTCTGGAAGCAGGAACATTAAATATTATCGGTGCGGCATCACTGAAAGCAGGCATTGCATTTGTTCAGAAAAAAGGCATACAAAATATTTTCAAGTCTGAAACAGCTCTTTGTGAGATATTTTGTCAAAAATTAGAAAAAAATCCAGATATTATGATTTACAGAAATCCTGAAGCCAATTATGTTCCGATTGTTTCGTTTAATTTAAAAAACAGACCTGCGGAAGAAATTGCTTTAGAATTAGGCAAAAAAGGCTTTTGTTTACGTGCAGGATTGCATTGCGCTCCATTGGCACATTATTTTATGAAAACAACAGAACTCTATCAAGGCACAGTACGTTTCGCACCGTCTGTATTTTCAAATATACAAGACACATTAAGACTTACAGATAGTATTTTAAATTTATAATTTGTAATCATTCCGTTATTGAAAATAAAATCAATTTGTATTATAATAAATACTGGAGAGTGTTCTGCTCTCCAGTAGCAAGAAATATTTTAAAATAATTAAAATAATTAGAATGGAAGTGAAGCCCATGAACAATATGAAAGAAATTTTAGAATCTGTTTATAGTGTAGTCCATACCATGAACCCTGTAGACTTTGTAGATATTGGTTTATTATCTTATATTATTTATTTTTTCCTGAAATTAATCCGTGAAACAAGAGCTGGTCAATTGTTCAAAGGCATTGCTTTTCTATTAATTGCCTACATGGTTGGCAAAATGATTGAACTAAAATCTATTACTTATATTTTAGAACATGTATTTAATATTGGCATTTTAGCAATTTTAATTTTATTTCAACCAGAAGTACGCCGTGCAGTTGAAAAATTAGGACATACAAAATTGGGACTTGATGCAATTTTATCAGCCTCTAATGATGAAGTCAAAGCAAAATGGGCAATTGCAATTGAAGCAATTTGTGAATCCTGCGTAGAATTAAGCAAAACCTGCACAGGAGCATTAATTGTAATCGAAAAACAGACTAAATTAGGCGAACAAATCGAAAATGGAACAATTGTAAATGCAGTTCCAAGCAAAGAATTATTTGGTAATATTTTCTATCCCAAAACGCCATTGCATGATGGTGCAGTTATTATGCGTGATGGCATGATTCTTGCAGCAGCCTGTTTCTTACCCAAACCCCAAAAAGAAGAATTAATTAATAAAAAATTAGGCTCACGTCACAGGGCTGCCATTGGTATGAGTGAAAATTCAGATGCAATTGTTATCGTTGTTTCTGAAGAAACAGGACAAATTTCTGTTGCAGAAAATGGAAATTTAACAAGAGATTTTGAATTTGACACATTGCATAAATTCTTAACGGACAAGCTCATTCCGAAACAACAAGATAATAAAAAAATGCGTCTGCCGATTCTTCGCAGTCGTACAGAAAAGAGGGATTCCCATGAAAAAAATCCATGATTTTCAGAATTTTTTAATTAATCTGGTTGACACAAAGCCTGTTTCTGTATTTGCTTCTATACTCTGTGCAATTTTAATCTGGTTTTCTATTTCTGTGACAGTTTATCAGACAACACATGTGAAATTTTATAATATTCCTGTTGTGATAGATTTAACAGATACGCCCGCAGGTGCAAATGGATTAAGTGCCATTTCCTGTGATGTTGAGACTGTCACAGTAGAACTTGAGGGCAATCGAGCGCAAATTGGACGATTAACAGAAGAGGATTTAAAAGCAAATATTATTACTGCTGATGTAGATACAATTGGAGAATTTTCTTTTGAAATTTCGATAGAAACAGATAAAAATATTTCTTTTCTTTCTACGATTTCACCAGGCTATGCGACTGTAAAACTTGACAGAATTGAGACCAGAACTTATGATGTAACAGCCTCTATTCCAAATGTTCATGCAACTTCGGGGCATGCTATGCGAAAAAGTGATATTACATTTGAGCCAGCACAAATTGAAATTACAGGTCCATCTACACAATTAGATACAATCGAACGGATAGAAGCTTATTCAGAAAAATCTCTTGAAATTGATAGTTTATATTCGCTTTATACAGACGAAATTAAATTATATACAACAGAAGGTGCTGTTATGGACACGGACAGCCTAGAAATTCCAAGTACAAATTTTAAAATTACAATTCCTGTTTTAACACAGAAAGAATTAAAACTTGCTTATAAAATCCGTAATGCACCAAGTAATTTTGATTTAGACTGGTTGCAAGAGCATTTGCATTTATCAGAAGAAACCATTACACTTGCTTCACAGACAAGCACAGCCTTTGCAGAACGTGAAGACTGGGATTTGGGTATTATTAAACTTGATGATATTGGACTTAATTATGAACATGATTTCCCTGTTGAATTAAGCGAAGAATTTATTAACCAAAGTGGCTTGCAACAAGTAAAATTAACACTGGATAATCAAGAGCTGGCCTCCAGAGAATTTCAAGTAAATAACAGCAATATTTCTGTTATCAATGCACCGAAAGATTTTGATATTACTGTGATTACTAGAAATCTTCCTGTCACTGTCATGGGTACAGAACAAGATTTAGATAATCTTAACACACAAGATATTTCTGTTACAATAGATTTATTAAATTATACCATTACACAGAGTACATCATTTAGTACTGACGATGTAGCAATTTCATTCTATGGTGATACGACAAGATTATGGACAGTTGGCAATTATACAGTTGCACTTGATTGTGTCGAAAAAGAAAAAGAAACAGAATCAATTGCAACCACTACGACAACAGCGACAACAGCTACTACTTCATCAAAAACATCTGAATAATATAAAAAAATCTGGTTTGTTTAAGAACCAGATTTTTTATATTTTATCATTTTATTTATAAAAAACGCACTAATCACAAGAATTATTTCTGCGACTGTTTGCCAAAGTCTTGAAAACAAAGAAATTGTCACTGCATATTCTTCTGGCATAATTAATAATAATCCTGCTGTTAAAATACCTTCTCTTACACCAATGCCACTTGGTGCAAATAATGCTAATATGCCAATAATAGTTGATAATCCATAAATGCCTCCAATATATAACCATTGTGAAGCTGTTACTGGATAAATTGCATGTACTAGCATAAAAAAACCTGAACCTGCGACTAGCCAGTTTGCAATAAATAATACAACAATTTTCAGCATATCAGAATATGTCATAGGAATTATCATATCTTTTTTAAAAATTTTGCTCAGGATTTTCAGAAAAAAATTAATTATCTTAGGATGAATGCAAATAAAAAATAAAATTATTAATATTACTGTCAGCCAGATATATTTTGCAAGTAAATCATTGGGAAAAAAAAACAGGGAAATTAAAAATAAAAACGATGCCCCTAAGAGAGTACAAATATTTTCCAGAAAAAAGCAAACAGTTACTTTTCTTAATGGCTGATTGGCTTTTTCATAAGCAGGGCATCTTGCCATTAATAAAAATACTTTTCCAGGGATATATTTCCCAGGTATTGATGATAAATAAGCCATCACAGCATCAAAATGTTTAATATTACACTGATTTAATTTTGTAATAAAATGCCACAATGACGCAAGTGTGATAATATATGCAAAATATAACAAAAAAGAAATGATAATGCTAAACCAGTCTAAATTCCAGTTCATAGCTTGAATATCTTCCCAGTTTTGCATAAAATAGCTTGCTAAAAAATAAATTACTAATATTAAAAATATTATTTTAATTCCATGAGAAATTAAATTTTTAATGTTTTTGTGTTTCATATTTTTTAACGCTCCTGATTTTTTTACTGGTTTCAGGTTCACACTCAATTTTTCTGATTCTGTATTGAATATCTTCCAGTAATTTTCTATTCGCAGCAATGGTATCACCTAATAAGCCAATTGTAATTGTCTGAAATCCCATCATTAATAAAATTGCTGTTAAAATCAGCGACTGCACATGTCCTGCACCATCACCCATTGCCATAAAAATTAAAAATCTGATTCCTAATACAGCTCCAAATAAAAATAATATAATGCCTAGTATACTAAAAAATCTTAATGGCTTATACATGACAAATGACCTGATAATCACAGTTGCAGAACGTTTCATATATTTCCACATACTGGAAAATAATCTGGAAGGTCTGGTTTCTTTATTTGTTCTAATCGGGATGGAAGTCATTGCTATTTTATTATGTCCTGCCTGGATAATCGTCTCTAATGTATAAGTATATTCATTGACAACATTCATACGCAAAGCCGCATCTCTCGAATACGCTCTGAATCCACTCGGTGCATCGGGAATATCTGTTCCCGAAGTCACTCTGACAACCCAACTGCCAATATGTTGAAATTTTTTCTTTTTCCAAGAAAAATGTTCCGTCTGGTCAATGGGTCTTTCGCCAATCACAATATCTGCTTTATTTTCCAGAATCGGCTTGACAAGTTTTGCAATATCTGCACCACAATATTGATTATCTGCGTCAGTATTCACAATAATATCTGCTCCTAAATGCAAACAAGCATCAAGTCCAGCCATAAACCCTTTGGCAAGTCCCTTATTTTTCTTAAACGAAACAATATGATGAAATCCTAATTCACGGGCTTTTTGCACTGTATTATCCTGACTTCCGTCATTAATAATTAAATATTCAATTTCATCTATGCCGTCAATATGACGTGGCAAATCATGATAAGCTAATTCTAAAGTTTCTTCTTCGTTATAACAGGGAATCTGAATCATTAATTTCATAACATTTCCTTTCTGGTTTTTAATTTCTGATTTCAAAAACCATAGACTGTATTGGAATACCAACAATTCGGGTATCTTGTTGATTAATAACAGACGCTTCCCAAATATCTGTTTGAAAACCAATTGCATTAGAACCATCTTGCAAATATCTTGCTGGAATCTTAAACACAAGTGATTTTCCATTATTACTATCTGAAATTATCTGTGTATCTACAACACTGCCGTTGATGACTAAACGCACTGGAAATACTTCTCTGTTTAATTCCCGCAGTGGCAATTTACTTGCTAAATTCACAGTTAAATGATAATTTTCCTGTTCTAATATACAGCGAATGGCTGAATTTTCGCTATTTGTCCAGCAGAATGTTTTTTCATAATCACCAATGCCATATAATTTATAATGATTAATAGTAGAAGCAGGATATCTTAACCAATCATGCAAATAAGAATATAAATAAATCTGCCTTGCCTGTGCCTTAAATTCTAACGGCATACCTTTTTCAGCACTTGTATTTTTATCTTCCATGCAATTAATCATGTCTGTATAAATAATTTCTAAATTATTATCTAAATCATAAGTATATGACTTGCTTGCAATCAAATAAACATTCTCATATTGCAAAGCTAATAAATCTAATTGCTCCTGTATATTTTTTTCAGCTGGATATACATGGGCTTTTGTAATAGCTCTCACAGGCAGCCAAAGAGTCGGTAAATAATAATTTTCTATGACAACACAGTCATTTTGATTAATATGCATGGTAATATCTTCTAAATTTTCCCATTCCATGCGGGTATCGTCTTTGTGCGTTTTTAAAAAATTTGCATATGGCATAGAAAAACATAAACTTGCAATCATCACAGGATAAATGATTATTTTACTTAAATTATCAATTGCAGTCACACCAAATAAAATTGCCACAGGAATAAACGGTACTAAATATCTTGCATAATAATCATAATAATCAATTTCAAATCGCAAAAAACTTGAATAAATCAGCACACAATAAAAAAACGAAATAAATATGACTAATTTTTCTTTACTGACAAGAAATAATTTAGATTTTAGCAAAGCAATGATAATTCCAACTGGTATTAATAGCATACCTGCATTTTCGATAAAGCCTATGATTGTAAGTGATACACTTTCTTCAAGCGTTTCTAATTTATCCATGCTTTTATAAATAATATATAAAATTGGCAATGCAAGCAGACAAACTAATAGCCATTTTAAAAATTTAGAATTTTTTTTAAGATAAATTATTTTAACATGTTTATCTATGATAATAAAATATACC
>CAMWUF010000003.1 GCA_947177375.1 uncultured Ruminococcus sp. | reverse complement strand
ATAGATAGTAGTATATATCGTTTAGAGAGGTGTATTTTTTATGGAGCTGAAATATAAAAGAATTTTGTTAAAGCTGAGTGGTGAAGCACTTGCTGGAGAAAAGAAAATTGGTTTGGATTATGCTGTGATTCATACTATCTGTGAAAGTATTAAAAAATGCGTTGATGTTGGTGTACAAATTGGCATTGTCGTTGGTGGGGGAAATTTCCTGCGTGGTCGTCTGAGTGGAGGTCTTGACAGAACCCGTGCTGACCATATGGGCATGTTAGCAACAACTATTAATGCAATGGCAATTGCTGATGTTCTGGAATCACTGGGGGTTGAAGTTCGTGTACAAACGGCGATTATTATGCAACAAGTGGCAGAGCCATATATTCGTAATAAAGCGATGAGTCATTTACAAAAAGGCAGAGTTGTTATTTTTGGTTGTGGAACGGGCAATCCGTTTTTCTCAACAGATACGGCAGCGGCTTTGCGTGGTGTCGAAACAGAAGCAGAAGTATTTTTAAAAGCGACTCTTGTTGATGGTGTATATGACAAAGACCCACATAAATTTGAAGATGCAAAACGTTATGATAAATTAAGTTTTAGTCAGGTGTTAAATGAAGAATTAGCTGTCATGGATATGACTGCTGCAACTATGTGCCGTGATAATCATTTGCCAATGCTTGTGTTTGATTTGAGTAGACCAGATAATATTTTGGACGCTGTTCTGGGCAAACCAGTTGGCACTGTGATTACTGAAGAATAAATAAAAAAATTTTTAATCAAGAAAGGTTTGATGTATCATGAAGGAAACTTTAAGACAAGCAGAAGAAAAAATGCAAAAAAGTGTGAAAAGCCTGCAAAATAATTTTGCATCGATTCGTGCAGGCAGAGCAACGCCAGCTGTTTTAGATAAAATCAATGTAGATTATTATGGCGTTCCTACACCAATTCAGCAAATGGCAGCTATTTCCGTTGCAGAAGCTCGTGTATTAGTCATTCAGCCTTGGGATGTGTCTACACTCAAAGCAATTGAAAAAGCAATTCAGGCATCTGATTTGGGAATTACGCCTAATAATGATGGTAAAGTGATTAGATTGTCTTTTCCTCAGCCAACTGCGGAACGCAGAAAAGAACTCTGTAAGAGCGTGAAAAAATACGGTGAAGATGCAAAAGTTAGTGTTAGAAATATCCGCCGTGAAAGTTTAGACAAATTCAAGGCAATGAAGAAAAACGGTGAAATTACAGAAGATGACCAGAAAGACGCTGAAAAGAAATTGCAAAAATTAACAGATAAATATTGTGATGAAGTTGACAAAGCAGTGTCTGAAAAAGAAAAAGAAATTATGAGTATTTAAATTTAGAGGTTAATTAAAAAATGGCTTTTATGAAAAAAAAGATAGAATTAACAGAATTACCAGAAGTACTTCCAGTACATGTTGGTTTTATCATGGACGGCAATGGCAGATGGGCAAAAAAGCGTGGTTTGCCAAGAAGTTTGGGACATGTCGAAGGTGGCAAAAATTTTAAAAAAATTATGCAGTATTGTAAAGATATTGGCATTAAATATGCATCTTTTTATGTGTTTTCTACTGAAAATTGGAAACGTCCTAAAAATGAAATTGATGGCATTTTAAAAATTATGCGTGAATATCTTGACGAAGTACAAATGCATTTAGGTGACGGTGTAAGAGCAATTTTTCTAGGAGATAAAAATGCTTATCCAGAAGATATTAAAAATCGCATGATTAAGCTTGAACAGGATACAGCACATCATTCCAGATTAACTGTTTTATTGGCTTGTAATTATGGCGGACGTGATGAAATTGCACATGCCACAAGAGAAATTGCAGAATTAGTTAAATCTGGTAAATTAAATCCAGAAGATATTACAGAGCAAACGATTGCAGAGCATTTATATACAGCTGGATTGCCTGATGTAGATTTAGTCATTCGTCCTAGTGGTGAATTAAGATTGTCGAATTATTTAATCTGGCAATGTGCCTATGCAGAATATTATTTCACAGATGTGTTATGGCCTGATTTTTCACCTGAAGAATTAAACAAAGCTTTGATTGATTATGCAAATCGTGGCAGACGATTCGGAGGCATTTAAACATGAAGCAACGACTGATTTCTGCTAGTGTCGGAATTGTGATTCTGGTTGCTGTGTTAATTTTGCATAAAACGATTGTATTTCCTATTGCTTTGGCATTAGTCGTAGGCATTATTTTGTTTGAATTAATTCGGGCAATTGGTGGTTTAGAATTTAAGCTTGCAACTGTTGGTGTTATGGTTTATGGCGTATTTTCTTTGCTGGAATTTTCACATAAATTTTTGGGAATAGTATCTTCACTAACATCTTTGGGAGCATTTTTGGAGATAATAAGTGCATTAGGTGATGTATTACTGCCAGTTTGCTTGGCATTACTATTCTGGGATTATATGCGACACCCGAAAAATTTTCTGGTTGAACAGGGTGCTTTTATGATTGCCAGTATGATTCTTGTGCCATATTCTATTAGATTTTTAATAATTTTTAATGATGATGGAACTTATGCAGAACATGGCTTATTTTATGTGATTCTAGCACTTTGCGGTGCATGGATTGCGGATTCTGGTGCCTATTTTTCTGGTATCGCATTGGGAAAACATAAGCTTTGCCCTGAAATTAGTCCTAAAAAAACAATAGAAGGCTTTGTTGGTGGTCTAATTAGCAATGCTGTGATATTTGTATTAATTTTCCTGATTTATGCAAAATGCAATGCAATGGATTTTAATATTGGGCAGGGGTTGAAATCGGCTTTATTAGGATTAGTCTGTGCTGGTGTCAGTGTTCTGGGAGATTTGACAGCTTCTGTGATTAAACGTCAGAAAGGTATTAAAGATTATGGGAATATTATGCCAGGACATGGCGGTTTGATGGATAGATTCGATAGTGTATTATTTGTTGTTCCAGCGTTTTATACTTGTATTAAATTATTTCCTATTTTTTGATGATGTAAATGAAATTTCAATAAACCTGTCTTCTGGAGATGGGTTTATTAAATTAATAGAGGGGGGTTCGCATGAAAAAAGTAGCTATTTTAGGTTCAACTGGTTCGATTGGCACACAAGCCTTAGAAGTTGCTGAAAAGCATAATTTAAACATTACAGCATTGTCAGCCTATTCTCAAGTGGAAAAACTTGCAGAACAAGCGAAAAAATATCAGCCAAATTATGTTTGTATTTATCAGGAAAAATATGCAGATAAATTAAAAAAATTATTATCTGGTGAAAAAATTGAAATTCTAACAGGTATGCAAGGTTTATGTCAGATTGCGTCTGATAAAAATAATGATATTTTATTAAATAGCGTAGTTGGCATGGTTGGTTTGTTGCCGACTCTGAAAGCAATTGAAGCTGGTGTGGATATTGCACTTGCGAATAAAGAAACACTTGTTGCAGGCGGTGAACTTGTTATTAAACAAGCCCGTGAAAAAAATGTGAAAATTTATCCTGTGGATAGTGAACATTCGGCTGTGTTTCAGTGTTTGCAAGGCAATGAAACTAATAAAATCAGAAAAATGATTTTAACAGCGTCTGGAGGTCCTTTTTTTGGCAAGAAAAAAGAAGAGCTTTTGCATGTCACAGCAAAAGATGCATTAAAACATCCTAACTGGAATATGGGCAATAAAATTACAATTGATTCTGCTACGCTGATGAACAAAGGACTTGAATTTATTGAAGCAAAATGGCTATTTGATTTAGAACCAGACCAAATAGAAATTGTTGTGCATAGACAAAGTATTTTGCATTCAGCTGTAGAATTTGAAGATTTTGCTGTGATTGGGCAAATGGGTGTGCCAGACATGAAAATTCCAATTCAGTATGCATTGTTATATCCAGAGCGTAAGCCCTGCCCGACAAAAGCTTTATCACTTACGAATTGCGGAATATTAAGTTTTGAAAAGCCAGATTATGAGACTTTTGTTTGTTTAAGTTCTGCGATTCAGGCGATTCAGACTGGCGGTTTATTGCCAGCAATTGTCAATGGTGCAAATGAAGAAGCGGTTGCTTATTTCTTGCGTGATGAAATTAAATTTTTGCAAATTGGTGAATTGGTTCAGTCTGCAATGCAAAATATTCCAAATGGACAAATTCATGATTATGAAGATATTTTACACGCAGATTTACAAGCAAGGGAATTTGTAAGAAAACAAATTCAAAAAGGGGCTATATTATGATAACAATTATTACAGCAATGCTTGTATTTGGAATTATTATTGCAATTCATGAGTTTGGGCATTTCGCTATGGCAAAGCTTTGTAAAATTAAAGTGAATAAATTTGCCATTGGTATGGGTCCTGTGATTTTGAAAAAACAGGGCAAGGAAACAGAATATTCTCTAAGATTATTGCCAATTGGCGGGTTTTGTGCGATGGAGGGCGAAGATAGTCAAAGCAATGATGAAAATTCTTTTCATAACAAACCTGTTTGGCAAAGAATGTTAGTTGTTCTTGCGGGAGCAATTATGAATCTAATTCTTGGATTTATATTAATTATGTTCACAACGTTGCTATATGGTGATATGATTACGCTTGAAATTGCAGATTTCCCAAGAGACACTGAAACTGGTGCTTCTTATTCGACCAGTAAAACATGTGGTTTGCAAATTGGTGATAAAATTATTTCTATGGATGGTATGCGAATTTTAACAGATACAGATTTGTCTTATAAATTGCAAAATACAGATTCTGATACAATGGATTTAGTTGTTTTAAGAAACGGCGAAAAAATCAAGCTTAATGATGTGAAATTTTATAATACACACACACAAGGAAGATTTGATTTTAAAGTACAGGCACAGGATTTAACTATTTTTAATCTCATAGAATATAGCTTTTTAGATACAATTTCAGTAGGTCGGCTTATCTGGATTTCTCTAAAAGATTTGGTCACAGGAAAATATGGTTTTCATGATTTGTCAGGACCAGTCGGCATTATTGAAACGATTGGAGAAGCCGCAAATTCTGGTGAAAATTTTAAGCAAAGTCTGACTTCTGTGTTGTCGCTTGCGTCTTTTATTACTGTCAATGTTGGAATTTTTAATTTATTGCCAATTCCAGCTTTAGATGGTGCTAGATTTGTATTTTTATTACTGGAGGCAATCAGAAGAAAGCCTATTAGCCCAGAACGTGAAGGCATGGTGCATTTTATTGGCATGGCTGTGATGTTTTTATTAATGATTGCTGTCACATTTCAGGATATTTTTAAATTGGTTAATTAATTATTATGCCAGAGCTGACTCCTCTGGCAATTGTTTTAAATTATAAGATTGGAGTTGTTTTTTTTGAATAAAAATATAAAGCCTGTAAAAGTTGGAGATTGTATATTAAATGGCGAAAAAATTTATATACAGTCTATGTTAAATATTCCTGCTCAGGATATTGCGGGCAATGTAGCACAAGCGATTGCTTTAGAACAGGCAGGCTGTGAAATTATCAGAACTGCTGTGCCAAATCTGGAAGCTGTGAAATTAATTCCAGCAATCAAAGAAAAAATAAATATTCCGTTAGTAGCAGATATTCATTTTGATTATAAAATTGCATTAGAATGTGTGTCTGCTGGTGTTGATAAAATCAGAATTAATCCTGGAAATATTGGCAGTATGGATAGAGTAAAGCAAGTTGCATTGGCTTGTAAATCTAAACAGATTCCAATTAGAATTGGTGTAAATTCTGGTTCACTGGAAAAAGAAATTCTTGCAAAATATGGTTCACCAACTCCAGAAGCTTTGGTAGAAAGTGCTTTGTATCATGTAAAAATGCTAGAAACATTTGATTTTGATGATATCGTAATATCTATAAAATCTTCTGATGTTAATCGCATGATTGATAGTTATAGATTAGCCCGTCAAAAATGTAATTATCCGTTGCATTTAGGTGTGACAGAAGCTGGTACAGAGCGTATGGGATTAATTAAATCTGCAATTGGCATTGGTGCGTTATTACATGATAATATTGGTGAGACAATTCGGGTTTCTCTCACAGATGACCCAATGAAAGAAATTAAAGCGGCAAAAGATATTTTAAAAAGTATTGACAAACGTGAGGGCGTGCAGATTGTCGCATGTCCGACTTGTGGAAGAACACAAATTGATTTAATTTCACTTGCAAATCAAATTGAAAAAGCTGTTGCAAATATCAATAAAAATATTAAAATTGCTGTCATGGGCTGTGTGGTGAATGGTCCAGGTGAAGCAAGAGAAGCAGATATTGGCGTTGCTGGTGGCAATGGCATTGGATTATTATTTAAACACGGTGAAATTTTAAAACGTGTACCTGAAAATGAAATTGTTTCAGCTTTGCTGGAAGAATTAGAACAGCTTTGAAAATGATAATTTGGGGGATTTTATGATAGAACATGCAACTATTTTGGAATTTTTAAGAAAATATACAACAGATATTCCTGTTTCGATTCAACAAGGTGTGATTGAAAATATTTTATATAACCAAAAAAATTTTCAGGAAGTAACTTTTGTTGCAAAATTTACAAGCGTTGTGCCGTTTGCAGATATTTTAAAATTTGAACAAGTGACAAGCCTTGCCTTGCAAATTCAGAAATTTAGATTAGATTGTAGATATGATGCAGAATTATTTACAGAAAAAAGTTATCCTGTTGTGGTAGAAATGCTGAAACGGGAATTGCCAATTATTAATGGCTTTTTGAATCAATCTGATTTGGATTTTCAGGAAGATAGTATTAAAATTACTTTACATAATGGCGGTTATGTGATTCTTGAAAAATTTAAATTCAGGACGGAATTTGAAAAATTTGTAGAAAAGCATTTTGATAAAAAAATAACTGTATTTCTGGAGGGAACAGATTCGCTTTCTGAACAGCAATTTGAAACTATTATGACAGAGTATATTTCTGTTAAGCCTGTTCCGTCAGAGCAACAAGTTTATACACCGCCTGTGATTTCTAATATGCCGCCTGTTTCTATGGGCAATGTTCAGTTAGATGCTGAAAAAGGAAAAGATATTGTGATTAAAGGCAGAGCGATTAAAGAAGAGCCAATTGCAATCCCTGAAGCATTACAGACCAGAGATAAACGTGTTATTGTCTATGGTGATATTTTTGCGACTGAAACCCGTGATGTAAAAGGCGACAGACGGGTTATCAAATATGAAATAACAGATTTTTCTGGTTCTATTTTAGTAAAATTATTTGATAGTATTGAAAAATTAAATAAATTGCCTTTACAGGAATTAAAAAAAGGTGTTAGTATTCTGGTTGCTGGAAAAATAAAAGATGATGATTTTGCACATGAGGCAATTTTAGTACCAGATTCTATTTCTATTCGTAAAAGAAAAATGAAACAAGATCATGCTAAGAAAAAACGTGTGGAATTACATTGTCATACAAATATGTCTGCAATGGACGCTGTATCAGACCCAGGTGCATTAATTCGCAGAGCCTATGAATGGGGACATCCTGCAATTGCTATTACAGACCATGGTGTTGTGCAAGCGTTTCCTGATGCGGCAAATGCGAAAAAAAGTCTGAAAGATTCAAATTTTAAAGTAATTTATGGTTGTGAAGCTTATGTTGTAAATGATTTAGAACCGCCAAGAATTATAAACGGTAATGATAACAGAAGTCTTCATGATGAAATTATTGTTTTTGATGTAGAAACAACAGGGTTAAATAAAATTTCTGACAGATTAACAGAAATTGGTGCAGTAAAATTAAAAAATTTGCGAGTGATTGAAACGTTTCAGACATTTGTAAATCCAGAAAAACCAATTTCGCAAAAAATTACAGAATTAACAGGCATTTCTGATGAAATGGTTGCCAATGCTCCCAAAGAAGCAGAAGCGATTAAAAAATTTATGGAATTTTGTGGCGAGAATCCTGTTTTGGTAGCACATAATGCAGAGTTTGATACAGGATTTATTAATTGCATTTTAGAGCGGCATGATATCAAATTTAATTATAGTTGGATGGATACACTGATTTTAACAAAACGATTGCTTAAAGATTTGAAAAGATATAAACTTGATATTATTGCAAAGCATTTAAAATTAGGAAAATTTGACCATCATAGGGCATCAGATGATGCTATGATGTTAGCAAAAATTTATATTACACTTGCAGAAAGAGCTGAGCGTGAAAATCATATTCAGACATTGCAGGAATGGGATTCTAAAATTGAACCGCTTGCAATTACAAGTTTAAAATACTATCATTAAAATATTTTACTTAGAAATCCATGTTGTATAAAAAAATTTTATCGGCCTTTTTCTTATGGACATATTGATTATTTTTACAGACATCCGTTAATCCCAAAATCGCTATTAAATCAATTTCATGATGGATTATTATTTGGCTCTGCTTGCGAAGCAGGCGAATTATTTCAAAATATTTTAGATGGTAAATCAGATGAAGAATTAGAAAAATTAGCAAAATTTTATGATTATTTAGAAATTCAGCCAATTGCTAATAATTTATTTATGATTCGCAAAGGCAATGCTGACAACGAAGAACAGCTTAGAGATTATAATAGAAAAATTATTGCATTGGGTGAAAAATTGAATATTCCTGTTGTTGCTACTTGTGATGTGCATTTTTTGGACGAAAAAGACGGCATTTATCGTAAAATTTTATTATCTGGACAAGGTTTTTCTGATGCAGAAGAACAAGCTCCATTGTATTTGCGGACAACTGACGAAATGTTAGAAGAATTTGCCTATTTAGGAGAAGAAAAAGCAGAAGAAATTGTAATTACAAACCCTTGCAAAATTGCTGATGCCTGTGAACATGTATTTCCGATTCCAAAAGGGACATTTACACCAAATATTGCAGGAGCTGAAGAAGATTTAGTAAGAATTACAAATCAAAGAGCAAAAGATATTTATGGTGACCCGCTTCCTGAAATTGTAGAAAAAAGATTAAACAGAGAATTAGATTCTATTATTAAACATGGATTTTCTGTATTATACATGATTGCACAGAAATTAGTATATCATTCTGAAAAACATGGCTATCATGTCGGTTCAAGAGGTTCTGTCGGGTCTTCGTTTGTCGCATCTATGGCTGGAATTTCAGAAGTAAATCCATTAGTACCACATTATGTTTGCAAAAAATGCAAATATAGTGAATTTATTACAGATGGTTCTTATGGGTCAGGGTTTGACTTGCCTGCAAAAGATTGCCCAAAATGTGGTGAAAGATTACTGCAAGATGGGCATGATATTCCGTTTGAGACATTTCTGGGATTTGATGGCGACAAAGCCCCTGATATTGATTTAAATTTTTCTAATGAGTTTCAGTCTTATGCACATCGCTATACAGAAGAATTATTTGGTCGTGAAAACGTATTCAAAGCTGGAACAATTGGCACAATTGCAGATAAAACAGCATATGGTTTTGTCAAAAAATATCTGGAAGAACAAGGCATTAATTTAAATCCGACAGAAGAAAACAGATTATCTATCGGTTGTACTGGTGTGAAAAGAACAACGGGTCAACACCCTGGTGGAATGGTTGTTGTGCCATCAAATTATGAAGTTTATGATTTTACACCTGTGCAACGTCCCGCAGATGCAACAGATTCTGATTTGATTACAACGCATTTTGATTTTAACTCCCTGCATGATACGATTTTGAAATTAGATGAATTAGGGCATGTTGTGCCTACGCTATATAAGCATTTAGAAGACTTAACAGGAATTAAAATTAATGATGTTTCTGGATATGATGAAAAGGTCATTCAAATGTGTACAGATTGTACTGTATTAGGAGTTAAGCCAAATGAGATTTTCTGTGAAACTGGAAGTTTAGGCATTCCAGAAATGGGTACAGGTTTTACAATTCAAATGCTAAAAGATGCAAAGCCTAAAAAATTCAGCGATTTTCTGCAAATTTCTGGTTTGTCTCATGGTACTGATGTTTGGGTTGGCAATGCCAAAGATTTAATTGAAAATAAAATTTGTACGATTTCAGAAGTAATTGGCACAAGAGATAGCATTATGACATATTTGCTTTATAAAGGCGTTGCTCCTAAAGAAGCATTTCAAATTATGGAATTTACCCGTAAAGGAAAAGCACCTGCGAATTTTACGCCTGAACGTGTACAAATGCTAAAAGAACATAATGTGCCTGATTGGTATATTGATAGTTGCTTGAAAATTAAATACATGTTCCCAAAAGCTCATGCAGCGGCTTATGTTATTGCTGCAATGAAATTAGGCTGGTTTAAATTATATATGCCGTTGGAATATTATGCGACTTATTTTACAGTGCGTGGCAGTGATTTTGATGCTAGTCTTGCAGTTCAGGGAAAAGACGCTGTCAGAAATAAAATTATAGAATTACAAGCCAAAGGAAATGCAAGTACCAAAAAAGAAAGTGATTTGCTGGATATTTTAATGATTATCAATGAAATGCTTTCCAGAGGTTATGCATTTTTGCCAATAGATTTGAAAAAATCACATGCTTATAAATATTTATTAGAAGACGGAAAAATTAGAATTCCATTTTCTGCACTTGCTGGTGTGGGTGTTTCAGCGGCAAATAATATTTATGAAACAGCACAAAAAAGTGAGTATTTATCTATTGAAGAATTTCAAGATTTAAGCGGTACAACAAAAACTATTATTGAAATACTAGAAAATATTGGTGCTTTCGGCGATTTGCCGAAAACAACACAGTTGTCATTTTTTTAAAAATAATTAAATTTATTTTGATAATTATCAGCATATTGCTAAAATAATTGATTTTGTCTTGACAAGTAATCAGAAATATGTTAATATAGTAATATGATAATATAGTAATACGTTAAAGTGAGGTCTGTATGCGTAGATATGATTTAATTACCCCAGAGGGTACAAAAGATTATTTATTTGAAGAATGTGCGTTAAAACGCATTGTTGAAACAAAAACACGTCAGTTATTTAAATCTATGGGCTATTCCAGATTAATTACGCCTAATTTAGAATTTTATGATGTGTATAATTTAAATTCAAGATATTTTCCACAGGAAGAATTATGCAAATTAACAGATAATAAAGGTCGTTTGGTTGTACTCAGACCTGATTCTACTGTGCCAATTGCAAGAGTTGTTGCAACAAGACTAAAAGAAGCCATGTTGCCGTTAAGATTATATTATACACAGCCTGTGTATCAATTTGCACCGTCTCTAAAAGGCAAGAGTACAGAAATTAATCAGACAGGCATTGAATTAATTGGCTCTGGTTCTAAAATGGCAGATATTGAAGTGATTTCAATGGCTTTATCTGTATTATCTTCTGTGGGAGAAAAGATTGCAGAAAATGTGAATTTTTCTGTGAATTATTCGTTGGAATTGGGCGACGTGCGGATTTTTAGAGAATTAATGCATAGATTAAATGCCACACCTGCTCAAAAAGAAGAAATTAGAAGCTTGATTGAAGCAAAAAATTATCCTGCTTTGAATGATATACTAGATAAAATTGGCGAACATAAAATTACAAATGCATTAAAAAAACTGCCGACTTTATTTGGCGGAGAAGAAGTATTTGAAAGAGCAGAAGAAATTTTTCAGGACGCTAGAATTGCTGAAATTCTTGAAAATATGCGGGAATTATATCATACTGTTTGTGACATGAATGAAAAGGGCAATATTATTATAGATTTGGGATTAGTAAATAAAACAGATTATTACACTGGTCTTGTGATTAAAGGCTATTTGGAAGGCTATGGTGAAGAAGTGCTGTCTGGTGGGCGTTATGATAAATTATTATCAGAATTTGGCTATGATATTCCAGCAGTTGGCATGGCTGTGAATGTAGATGCTGTTGCAAATGTTATTGCAAAAAAATATACACCTAAAATAACAGCTCCAGATATTTTAATTGTTGCTGAAAAGGGCTGTGAAGCATTGGCTGTAAAAAAAGCTGTTGTATTACGTGAATCTGGCTTATGTGTAGAGCATTTTTTAGAAACAGATTTTGATTTGGCACAAGACTATGCAAGAACTAGAAATATTAAAAAATTAATTTTGATTTCTTCAGAACGGGAACAGGAGGTGTGTATTGCATGAATAAGCCTTTAAGAATTGCTTTGACAAAAGGCAGATTAGAAAAAGATACAGTGAAATTATTAGAAAGTCTTGGCTATGACTGCACAGCGGTTCATGAAAAAGGCAGAAAATTAATTTTGTCCATTCCTGACGGAAATCTGGAAGTTGTACTTGCCAAAGCCGCTGATGTCATTACTTATGTAGAACATGGTGTTTGTGATATGGGCGTTGTTGGCAAAGATACGCTTATGGAAATGAATGGCAAATTATTTGAGCTTGTAAATTTAGGCTTTGGCAAATGCAAATTCGCCCTTGCGACTAAAAAAGATTATCCGTTTTATGATGGCTTTGGAATTAAGACAATTGCTAGCAAATATCCAAATGTAACAAAAGCATTTTTTGAAAATAAAAATATGGACGTGGATATTATTAAAATTGAAGGTTCTGTTGAACTTGCACCTTTGTTAGGTCTTGCGGACGGCATTGTTGATATTGTAGAAACAGGGACTACACTAAAAGAAAACGGTCTTGCTGTTGTGGAAGATGTGGCACAGATTTCTGCAAGATTAATTGTCAATACGGTTAGTTTGAAAATGCGTCAGCAAGAAATTGAAAATTTAGTCAAGAAAGTAGAGGAAAAAATTCATGGTAAAACAAATTAAATGTGATGGTATACAAGAATATAATTTCTTGAAAGAATTAGAACGCAGAAGCGGTGAAACAGATAAAAAAGTAACACAGATTGTTTCTGAAATTATTGAGACTGTCAAAAATGGTGGTGATGAAGCTATCAAAAATTATACGAAAAAATTTGATGGCAACTTGCCTGAATATTATGAAGTTCCCAGAGAAGTAATTAATAATGCTCTCACAGAAGCAGATGAAGATTTTGTACAGGCATTATTAAATGCTCAGGAAAATATTGCAGAATTTCATAACAG
This sequence comes from uncultured Ruminococcus sp., assembly GCA_947177375.1. Taxonomy (GTDB): domain Bacteria; phylum Bacillota; class Clostridia; order Oscillospirales; family Ruminococcaceae; genus UBA3855. The sequence goes on along the minus strand of CAMWUF010000003.1, from coordinate 4,708 downwards.
ACAAAAATCACAAGGCTTTACAGATGCAAAGCCAAATGGTGTAATTCTAGGTCAAAGAGTAAGAGGTTTAGAACGTGTTGGCTTATATGTCCCAGGCGGTACAGCTGCTTATCCGTCTAGTGTTTTGATGAATGCGATTCCTGCAAAAATTGCAGGTGTAAAAGAAATTATTATGGTAACACCGCCTTGCAAAGACGGCACGCCTAATAAAGATATTTTAGTTGCAGCTGCCATTTGCGGTGTGGATAGAGTATTTTTATCTGGTGGCGCACAGGCAATTGCTGGTCTTGCTTATGGTACGGAATTAATTCCAAAAGTAGATAAAATTGTTGGCCCTGGTAATATTTTTGTTGCAACAGCAAAAAAATTATTATATGGCGTTGTAGATATTGACATGATTGCTGGTCCTAGTGAAATTTTAGTGCTTGCAGACCAGACAGCAGACCCGAAATTTATTGCTGCTGATTTGATGTCACAAGCAGAACATGATGTACTTGCATCTGCAATTTTAGTGACAACAGATGAAACTTTGCCTGATAAAGTAGAAGCTGAAATGATTCGCCAGATGAATTATTTAGAACGTAAAGAAATTATTCAGAAATCTTTGTCAGATTATGGTGCATTTTTAATTGCAGATTCCCGTGAAAAAGCCATAGAACTTGCAAATGCTATCGCTCCAGAGCATTTAGAAGTTGTAATGGAAAATCCATTAGAATTCATTGGCTGTCTGGATAATGCTGGTTCTGTATTTTTAGGTGCTTATGCATCTGAACCATTAGGGGATTATTATGCAGGTCCAAATCATGTATTACCAACCAGTGGTACAGCAAGATTTTTCTCGCCTTTAGGTGTGAATAGTTTTATCAAGCGTTCTAGTTATATTTATTATACAGAACAGGCTTTGCGTGAAGCAAAAGATGATATTATCTTAATTGCAGAACGTGAGGGCTTAACGGCTCATGCCAATGCAATTGCAGTTCGTTTTGAAAATGAGGGTGAAAATTCATGAGTTGGGAAAATAATGTTCGCCGTGTCGTGCCTTATGTCGCTGGCGAACAACCTAAAATTTCAGGTGTTGTTAAATTAAATACGAATGAAAATCCGTATCCGCCTGCTCCTGGTGTGCAAAATATTTTAGATAATTTTAATATTTCTAAGATGAAACTTTATCCAGACCCAAATGCAGAAATTTTAATCAATGCAATTGCGGAAAATTATCAGGTAAAGCCTGAACAAGTATTTGTTGGTGTAGGTTCTGATGATGTTATCTCTATGGCATTTCTGACGTTTTTTAATTCGCAAAGACCAATTTTATTCCCAGATGTGACATATTCGTTTTATGATGTCTGGGCTGATGTTTATAAGATTCCGTATCAGCAAATTAAATTAACAGAAGATTTCAGAATTAATCCAGATGATTATAAAATTCCGAATGGTGGTATTATTTTTCCGAATCCGAATGCTCCAACAGGTGTATTAGAATCTGTTGCTGTCATTGAGGAAATTTTGCAAGCGAATCCAGATAGTGTTGTCATAATTGATGAGGCATATATTGATTTCGGCGGTGAAAGTTGCTTGCCATTGCTGAAAAAATATGAAAATTTATTAGTGATTCAGACTTATTCTAAATCCCGTTCTATGGCAGGTATGAGAATTGGCTTTGCAATCGGCAATGAAAAATTAATCAAATATCTGAATGATGTGAAATTTTCGATTAATTCTTATACAATGAATCATTTGACTTTGCTATGTGGTGCAGAGAGTTTAAAAGATGATAATTATTTCAGGAGCTGTACCAGTAAAATTATTGAAACCCGTGAAGATACGAAACAAAAATTAGCAGAATTAGGCTTTATATTCCCAGATTCTAAAAGTAATTTTATTTTTGCAAGTCACCCAGATTATGATGCTAGTATAATTTTTGAAAAATTAAAAGCCAGAAAAATTTTCGTGCGTTACTGGAATAAGCCTAGAATTAATCAGTATATGCGTATTACAATTGGCACACCAGAAGAAATGCATTGTTTGCTCACTGCTTTGCAAGAAATTATGGGAGAATTAAATAGATGACACAAAAGGAAGTTATGCAGAACCGTCAAAAGCATTATCAGGAAGTTTGCGAAAATTTAGCAAAAAATAAATATACACCGGAAAATGCAACTGTTTCTATTTTAAAAGCTAATATTTTGGCATTAGTAATTGCTTTGCCATTTATGATATTATTTATTGGATTGTTTCTAATTTTGCATTCTGAAATAAATGACATAAAAGAATTATTTGAAATTTTTAAATCTTCCAAATGTTTAGTTATAATTATTGCTATGATAATTTCTATTCCTGTACATGAATTTTTACACGGTTTGGGTTGGCATTTATTTTGTCAAAAATCATGGAATAGTATTCAATTTGGTGTTATGTGGGAGTCTATCACACCCTATTGTTATTGTAGTGAAGCTGTTTCACTTGGACAATATTATATTGGTTTGCTTTCACCGTTTATTGTATTAGGAATTGTAATTTCTATCATAGCTATTTGTATTGGAAGTATTAGTTGGCTTATTATTGGATTATATAATATTTTACTTGCTGGCGGAGATTTGACAATTGCTTGTATTTTATTAAAATATATAAAAAATAAAGCAAATAAAAAAATTCTCGACCACCCAAGTGAATGTGGTTGTGTCGTATTTTTAAAATAAATATTAAAAATTGAGGTGAAATGAATGAAAACTGCCACTGTAACCAGAACTTCAAAAGAAACGGATATTAAAATAATCATTCTGCCAGAAGATAATCAAACAGAAATTTCTACAGGAATTGGCTTTTTTGACCATATGCTAACGGCATTGTCTGTACATAGTCAAATTGCTATGAAAATTCATGCTGTTGGGGATATTCATGTTGATGCACATCATACTGTGGAAGATACAGGGATTGTCTTAGGGCAGGCTTTGGCAAAAGCTTTAGGCGATAAATCAGGCATTGTTCGTTATGGTTCGGCTTATATTCCCATGGACGAAAGTCTTGCATTTTGTAGTTTAGATATTTGTAACAGACCGTTTCTAGTATTCAATGCTGAATTTACAAATGCTATGATTGGTGCTTATGATACTTGTCTAACAGAAGAATTTATGCGTGCATTTGCTTTTAACGCTGGGATAACTCTGCATTGTAATGTTTTATATGGCAAAAATGACCATCACAAAACAGAAGCGATTTTTAAATCTGTTGCACATGCATTGCGAATTGCTGTTGCGGAAACAAAAACAGGTGAAGTATTTTCTACGAAAGGAATATTAGGATGATTGCAATTATTGACTATGGTGCAGGGAATATTTTCAGTGTGAAACATGCATTGGATTATTTAGGACTTGCAAATCAATTAACAGATGATAAGACTATAATTGAACAGGCTGACAAAATTATTCTTCCAGGGGTTGGTGCATTTCCTAGTGCAATGAAAATGTTAGAACAAAAAGGACTTGTTTCTGTTTTGAAAACGCAGGCAAGCCAAAAGCCTTTGTTAGGCATTTGCTTAGGCATGCAGATGTTATTTTCTAAAAGCTATGAATTTGAAGCCTGTGACGGATTAGATTTCATTTCTGGTGTTGTGGATAAAATCCCTGCAAAAAATTTAATTATTCCGCATATGGGCTGGAATAAACTTGAAATAGAAAATTCTTGTCAATTATTAGAAAATTTAGGTGATTCGCCTTATGTTTATTTTGTGCATTCTTATCAGGCGAATTGTGAAAATAATAAAAATCTTTCTGCATGGGTGGAATATGGTGGAAAAGTCCCTGCAATCGTTTCTGATGGAAAATTTGTATTTGGCACACAATTTCACCCTGAAAAAAGTGGTGAAGTCGGTTTGCAAATTTTAAGAAATTTTGCAAATATTTAAAATAATTTAGAATTTAAGAAAAGGAATTTATAGCTATGATTATTTTACCTGCAATTGATATTAAAGACGGAAATTGTGTTAGATTAGTGCAAGGCGATTACGGCACAGCTCATAAAGTTGCGGAAGATTATATGAAAACAGCTCAAAGTTTTATAGAAGCTGGTGCAGAATGGATTCATATGGTGGATTTGGACGGTGCAAAAGATGCAAAGCCTGTGAATACTAGTATTTTTCTGGACGTTGCAAAAAATACAAGTTTAGAAGTTGAAGTTGGTGGGGGGATTCGCAATCTGGATACAATAGAATTATATTTAACTGGTGGCGTATCAAGAGTGATTTTAGGTTCTGTTGCGTTAAAAAATCCAGAATTAGTAGAACAGGCTGTCAAAGAATATGGCGATAAAATTGCTGTTGGCATTGACGCAAAAAATGGCTTTGTTGCTGTAGAGGGTTGGCTGGATTCGTCCCGTGTAAATTATATTGCATTGGCACAAGAAATGCAAAAAATGGGTGTCAAGACGATTATATTTACGGATATTTCAAAAGATGGTACACTTTCTGGTGTGAATCAGGAACAATTACAAGCTTTGCATGATGCTGTATCTTGTCATATTATTGCAAGTGGTGGTGTGCATAGTATGACAGATATTATTGCTTGTGCTAATATGGGCTTATATGGCACTATCTGTGGAAAATCTCTGTATCAGGGGACGTTGAATCTTAAGGAAGCCATTACATATGCTATATAATATAAAAGATTTTTTTATCAAGCATAAGCTTTTCTCAATCGGGATAATATTATAT
>CAMWUF010000002.1 GCA_947177375.1 uncultured Ruminococcus sp. | reverse complement strand
ATATATGTTACAATCTGTAATATGTAGAGATGGCATGAAATTAGTAATAATAAATATTAAAAATGAAAACAGAAAGGAAACCTGCTTATGTCAAACAGATTGTTCCAAGGTCTTGTACACCAAATGCGTGACACAATGGACGCAACAATCGGCGTTGTAGATGAAAGTGCTACGATTATTGCATGTAGTGAATTGCAAAAAGTCGGTACAACCAATGAATTTGTATCATTGGATTTAAGCGATGCACATGATATTTTTGTAAGAGATGGTTATACGTATAAGCCTTTTGGGGTACATGCAAAGCCAGATTATGCTGTATTTGTAGAGGGTACAGATGATACGGCTGCCAAATATGCAAGTATTCTTGCAATTACCCTGTCTAATATTAAGCAATATTATGATGAAAAATATGATAGAAATAATTTTATCAAAAATGTAGTATTAGATAATGTTCTGCCAGGTGATATTGTAATTAAGGCAAGAGAATTGCATTTTAATGCAGAAATCAGCCGTGTGGTATTATTAATCAGAATTGTTTCTTCTAATGATATTTCTGCTTATGATGTGATTCAGAATTTATTCCCAGATAAAAATAAAGATTTTGTATTTAATATTACAGAATCTGATATTGTGCTTGTCAAAGAAATTAAAACCAGTGTGGATTCCAAAGATTTGGAAAAACTTGCCCGTTCAATTGCAGATACATTAAGCAGTGAATTTTATACAAGAGTCAATGTTGGCATTGGTACGGCTGTTACAAGTGTCAAGGATTTGTCACGGTCTTTTAAAGAAGCACAGACAGCACTTGAAGTTGGAAAAGTATTTGATACAGATAAAATTATTGTCAGCTATGATAATTTAGGGATTGCAAGATTAATTTATCATTTGCCAGCAACACTGTGCGAAACGTTCCTGCATGAAGTATTTAAGCGTGGCAGTATTGAATCGCTTGACCATGAAACGTTGTTTACAATTCAGAGATTTTTTGAAAATAATTTAAATGTTTCTGAGACTTCCAGAAAATTATTTGTTCATCGTAATACACTTGTTTATAGATTAGAGAAAATTAAAAAATTAACAGGTCTTGACTTGAGAGAATTTGACCATGCAATTATTTTTAAAATTGCTTTAATGGTGAAAAAATATCTTCAGGCTGAACCCACAAAATTCTGATTTTTTTAAAAAGCTGTTCTTTGCCTGATGTCCGCAGTTTTCAAAACTTCGGAGATTAGGCAAAAGTTCTGTCTTGATAAATTGATAGAAATAAGAAAATTGGTGTGTTTTATGGTAGAATTAAAAGATGTTTCAGTGACATATTCTAGTGGTGTTGATGCACTGGAGCATATTAATTTAAAAATTAATGATGGTGATTTTGCGTTTGTTGTTGGTGCGTCAGGTGCAGGCAAAAGTACTTTGATTAAATTATTATTAAAAGAAATCGAAGCAACAAGCGGAATTGTAACAGTCAATGGTTATCAGCTGAATAAATTAAAAAAGCGTAAAATTCCCGAATTAAGGCGTACAATCGGCATTGTATTTCAGGATTTTAGATTAATTTCTTCTATGACAGTTTATGAAAATATTGCATTTGTATTGCGTGTGATTGATGCACCAAGAAAATATATTCGCAAACGTGTTTCTTATGTGATTAGTCTTGTCGGCTTACAGGCAAAAGCAAATGCTTATCCAACGGAGCTGTCTGGTGGCGAAAAACAGCGTGTCGCAATTGCAAGAGCGTTGGTAAACGACCCGAAATTAATTATTGCAGACGAACCAACAGGGAATATTGACCCTGAGTTATCTTATGAAATTGTAGATTTGCTAAGAAGTATTAATATGCAAGGAACTACTATTTTAATGGTCACACATGAACATGAACTTGTACGTAGATTTGGTGGCAGAATTATTAATATTACAGAGGGACAAATTGTTTTTGATGAAATTGTAGGAGGACTTGATGAAGATTAGTGGCGTTCGGTATCTGGTAGAACAAGGCATAGAAAATATCTGGAAAAATCGAATGATGGCTTTTGCTTCGTTTTGTGTATTATTGGTTTCGTTGCTATTAGTAGGTGTTTCTGTACTAAGTTATCAGAATGTAAATTCTATGATTGGCGGTGTGGAATCTAAAAATGAAATTATTGTCTATATGGAAGATAACACAAGCGTGGACAAGCTGAATGAAATCGGAAATCAGATTTTAAATATGCCCAATGTGGAAGAAGTAAATTTTTATTCCAAAGAAGATGCCTATCTTGCACTAAAAGAGCAAATGTCTGATTATGATGTATTATTTGAATCATTGGGTGATGATAATCCGTTAGTAGATTCGTTTCGGATTAAAATAAAAGATATTGAACAGCTTTCAAAAACAGTTTCACAGTTTCAGAATTTAGAAAATGTTTATTCGATTCGTGCGCCGTATGATTTTGTAAATGTCTTAACGCAATTAAGATTAATTTTGTCTTGGGTCATGGGAGCAATTATTTTAGCAATGGTAGTTGTTTCTATGGTAATTATTTCTAATACGACAAAAGCAAGTGTTTATTCACGCCGTGAAGAAATTCGTATTATGAAATATGTCGGTGCAACAGATGCATTTATTCGTCTGCCGTTTTTTATAGAAGGCATGATAACAGGCTTTTTTGCAGGGTGTGGGGCTTTAGTCATTACTTGGCTTGTCTATGATGCGGTTGTTAGTATTTTAGAAAATCAAGTTGCATTATTGAATATTATTGGCATGGGCAATGTGATTCAGTTTCATGATATTTATTTGCCAGTGACTTTGGCGTATGTCTTAGGCGGTGCATGTATCGGAGCTGTTGGCAGTGCCGTTAGTACGAAAAAATATATCAATGTTTAAATTATAATTTAATTATAATTTAAACAAGATTAAAGGAGAGTGAATTCTGCTTTTTGCAGATAAGTTTTTATGAGTAATAAATGGAAAAAAGCACTTGCAGTATGTCTGGCGATAATTACTTGTGCTGGATTTTCAGCTAAGAAAATCACCAGACCGATAGAGACATCTCATGCTGCAACAACAATTGCAGAGCTAGAAGCCAGAAAACAGGAAAATAATAAAAAAATTCAAGAATATGAGAGTCAGCTTGCAAAATTTTCTGAAAATCAGAAACAGGAACAGGCTTATCAAATGGCATTACAAGATAAAATAGATGTCCTGCAAAGTAATATGCTGATTTTAGATACAGAGCTTGAATCTATTAAAGAAAATATTTTTTATCTGCAACAGGATATTGCAGATATGGAACATTTAATTGCAGAACAAGAAGAAAGCATTAATACAGGCTTAGAAGAATTTAAATTGCGTTTAAGAGCAATGTATATTAATGGAAATGATAGTCTTGCGTCTGCATTAGTTGGCTCAACTGATTTTTACGATTTATTATCCAAATATGAATTAATTTCTTGTGTTGCAAAACATGATGATGAACTTGTAAGTAATTTAAAACAAGAATTAGAAGATTATCATGAAAATCTTGCTGTTTTAGAATCTCAGAAAGCAGAACAGGAAAAAGCACAGGCAGATAAAAAAGAAAAACAAGAAGAAATGAAACTTTCTATGCAGGAATTGCAAAATGCTTATGCAGATTCAGAAGTAGAACAGGAACGGCTTGCCCTTGAAAAAGAATCTGCAAATAAAACAATTGCACAGTTGGAAGAAGATAATAAACGTGCTGAACAGGCAGAAGCTGAAATTCAAGAACAAATCCGCCGTGCAACAGAAGAAAAAAAACGCAAAGAAGCAGAGGAAGCTTTGAAAAAAGCAACAACTACAAGTATAAGCACTAGTGTAACAATTGCTAAGAAAAAAACAGTTACTACTACAAATACAACTGCAAATTCTAATAAATCAACAATGAATGCTACAAATGCAGAATTAACAACTGCCACTGTAAGTACAAATAAACAGCCTGCTACAACAAGCATAACAACTACCAGTACAACAACTACGACAACAACAACTACTACAACAACTACTACAACTACTACAACCACTACAACGACAACAGAACCAGTTGCACCAGAATCAGCTCCTGTTGTTCCTGAAACTTTGCCACCAACAGAACCGCCTATACAGCAAACAGTTACTGAAACAAAACAAGATTATGACGATACAGCATTTGGTTGGCCTTGTCCAAATTATTATTATATTTCCAGTACATTCGGAACCCGTTGGGGAACAAATCATAAAGGCATTGATATTGCACAAAATGCAGGTGCAGATGCCGTTGCCTCTCGTTCTGGAAAAGTCATTCAAGTTAATACAAGCTGTACACATAATTATGGCAAAAGTAGTAACTGCTGTGGGAACGGTTATGGCAATTATGTATTAATCGACCATGAAGACGGTACATATTCTACTATGTACGCACATTTGCAGACGGTACTTGTTTCTGTTGGCGATACTGTAGAAAAAGGGCAGACAATTGGCTATGTCGGAACAACTGGCTACTCTACAGGCTATCATTTGCATTTTGAAGTCCGTAAAGATGGAACTGCTGTTAACCCAAGCAATTATCTGAATTATTAACATGCACAGGGACGGGCATTTTTCCTGTCCCTGTTTTCATTTTAGAGAGGAGCTGAATTTTTTACTATGAAATCTAAAAAAATAAATCTTAGTTTTACAATGATAGCATGTATATTTACGGCTTTGTTAACTTGTTTTTTAACACTATGGATTATGAATCAGAAATTAAATAAATATACCAGATTGCGTGAAGTAGATAATTATATAAAAAATAATTATTATCTGGATTTAGACCAAGAAACAGAACAGGCTTTAATGGATACGATGCTGAAAGGCTATGTTGCAGGCTTAGGTGATAAATACTCCCAGTATTTAACAGCAGAAGAATATCAGAATTTTATGACAAAAGAATCTGGTAAAACAGTTGGCATTGGTGTGACTGTGATACAAAACGAAGATGGCTATCCGAAAATTGTTGAAGTACAGGAAAATTCCCCTGCTGAACAAGCAGGTTTGCAAGTAAATGATATCGTAATTGCCGTTGCAGGTGAAGATATTCTGGAATATGGCTATTTAGAATCTATTGCAAATATCAAAGGTGAAGAAAATACTAGTATTACTATTACAATTCAGCGTGATAATAAAAAACTGGATTATGAAATTATGAGAAAAACGTTTGATGTCGTGACTGTAAAAGGACAAATGTTAGAAAATCAAATCGGCTATATTAAAATAGACAGTTTTCGTGAAAATACAGTAGAACAGTTTTTAAATATTCTGGAAAATTTACAGGAAAACGATGCAAAAGGTTTGATTTTTGATGTGCGTGACAATGGAGGCGGTTTATTAGATTCGCTTGAAAAAATGTTAGACCCATTACTCCCAGAAGGTGTGATTGCAACAGCAACTTATCATGGAGGCGTGACAGAAAATGTTGTTGTATCTGATGCAAATGAAATTAACTTGCCTATGGTTGTACTTGTAAACGGAAATTCCGCAAGTGCCGCTGAATTGTTTTCCGCTTCTTTAAGAGATTTTAAACAGGCTGAACTTGTTGGCACACAGACATTTGGAAAAGGCATTATGCAGGTCACAACTCGTATGCAAGATGGTGCAGGGTTATCTCTTACAGTAGCAACTTATCAGACTTCTGTTTCTGAATGCTATCAAGGCATAGGCTTAGAGCCAGATATTATCATAGAACCAGCAGAAAATTTCACACTTACTAGTAATCCAGACCCTGCAACAGATTTACAGCTTGCCGAAGCAATGGCTTTATTTGAAAATTAATAAAATGAATCAATAAAAGCTCCAGATAATTCTGGGGCATTTTATTTTTGCCTATTTTTTGCAAGAAAAAAATATTGCACCAGATAGTATCCAGTGCAATATTTTCCATTGGTGATAAATAATAAACTATGTTCAAATTTTTTTAATATTAGTTTCTAGTCAAATGCTACCCCCCTTTTCTATTATGACTTTGAGGAAAGTCTTAAAAATTTGCAAGTCCTCATGTATTCTTGCATGAATTATTTCTCTTTGGAATTTTCAGTATTTTCTGTTGTGTCCGGTTTTTCCCGATGTTCTAAGGCAAATACAACACATTGATTAATTAATTGATTCAAAGAGATATTGTTTTGGGTTGCCAAAGTTGCTAATTCTTCGGCTAACGGTTCTGGGATACGAATTGTTTTTGTCACAGAATCATATCCTTTTGCAATTTTGAACATAGTTTTATGTATGCACAACATGTCACTCATATCTGCAAAAATTTTTACATGTGTACAGATTATCACCTCCGATTTTTATTTATTTTTGCAATAAGATATAAGCTTTTATTATTATAACATATATTTTTTTGAAAAGCAACCAGAATTTGTAAAAAAATACAGATTTTTCAGGAAAATGATTGACTATTTATGAAATTTGTGCTATAATATTTTTCTGTGGGAAAAAATAGAAAAAGAAAGGTTTTTTGAAAGATATGAAATTAAGAAAATTATTAGCTGGTATCATGATTGGTATGATATTAGCACCATCGGCAATACATGCGAATGCAATAGAAATTAGTCAAAAAGGCATAGATTTTATTTGTAGCTCTGAGGGCTACAATGAAACATGCTATTGGGATTATCAACAATCTTCTATTGGTTATGGTACAAAATGTGAAAGTTCTTCTGTACAGCCTCATAAAACGGGTTTGCATAGCATTACGGAAGAAGAAGCCAAAATAGCAATGCAGACAGGAATTGCTAATAATTATGCACCAAAAGTAATCCGTCAGACTTCTGATGTAAATTTAAATCAGAATCAATTTGATGCATTAGTCAGTCTGGCTTATAATTGCGGTGGCGGACAAAATAGAATTTATAATTCGCCTTTGGTAAAATATTTAAGAGGAGAACTGACAGAATCACAGGCTCGCACACAGTATGCAAATTATCTTGTGACAGCAGGTGGTAAATTTAATCAAGGTTTGTCTAATCGCCGTGTGAAAGAAGCAAATTTTTTCTTTGAAGAAGTCAATCAAAAGCCTGCTTATGCCAAAGTTGTTTTACAAGGCAATAGAAATATTTTTATGACAGGTGAAGATGTGTTATTTGCTGTTAATTCTGATAATGCAGATATTTATTATTTGACTGTTAAATATGAGGGAGAAATTTTATTTACAGAAACATTGACAGATTCTAGTAAAATATATGCCTATGCATTTGACGAAACTGGTGCATATAGCGTGACTTGTTCCGCAGGGAATATGTATGGCGTGACACAAGGAGAAGAAGTAAATTTTGAAATTTTTGAATCTGATTTGAGTGATGTTTATGAAGAACCTGAATTTATGACAGGAGATATTAATTTTGATTGTGAAATAAATATAGAAGATTTGAAATTATTACAGGATTATTTGCAATGCCGTGTAAATCTGACCGAAGAACAATTTAATTTAGCTGATATGAATCAGGATGGTATTTGCAATATTTTTGATTTAAATATGTTAAAATATGCAATATTAAATCAATCATAATAAATATCCTGTTGCATTGGATAACAGGAAAAAGTTCCCTCTTTGCGTGATTGCATAGAGGGGACTTGTTTTTTTGTGAAAAAACAGTATAATATAATTATAATTAAAATTACCAGAAAGGATATTAATTTTTATGAAACAATATGATGTAATGGGCATGAGCTGTGCCTCATGTAGTGCCAGAGTAGAAAAAGCTGTAAATGCTGTTACAGGTGTGACAGCATGTTCTGTGAATTTATTAACAAATTCTATGGGCGTAGAGGGAACAGCTCCACCAGAGTTAATTATTCAAGCAGTTCAAAATGCTGGATATGATGCTTGCTTAAAAAATAGTCAGCAAAATAAATCTAGTAATAATGATAATTTAAAAGATACAGAAACGCCAAAATTAAAGAAAAGATTACTAGCGTCTGTTATATTATTATTGCCCTTAATGTATGTATCTATGGGGCATATGATGTGGGGTTGGAAGTTACCAGCTTTTTTTGAAAATAATCATATTGCGATGGGCTTAGTGCAATTGCTATTATCTGGTATGATTTTAGTGATTAATCAGAAATTTTTTATCAATGGCTTTCGTGGATTTATTCATAAAGCTCCTAATATGGATACACTAGTTGCAATGGGTTCTGGAGTGTCATGGCTTTGGAGTGTGTATATTTTATTTCATATGACAAGAGCTGTTACAGATAATCAGCAAGAAATTGTCATGCAGGATATGATGCAATTTTATTTTGAATCTTCGGCAATGATTTTGACACTAATTACTGTTGGAAAAATGTTGGAATCTTATTCAAAAGGCAAAACAACGAATGCGATTAAAAGTTTAATGCAATTATCGCCAGAAACTGCCGTTGTGGAACGAAATGGCATAGAATTAGTAATTCCTGTTGAACAAGTGCAAATAGATGATATTTTTTTAGTTCGTCCTGCGGAAAGAATTCCAGTAGACGGCATTGTAATAGATGGAATCAGTGCTGTTGATGAATCTGCTTTAACTGGTGAAAGTATTCCAGTAGATAAAAAAACTGGTGATAATGTCTCTGGTGCAACGATGAATCAATCAGGTTTTTTAAAATGCAAAGCAACTCATGTTGGACAAGATACCACACTTGCAAAAATTATTCAAATGGTAAGTGATGCTTCTGCAACAAAAGCACCTATTTCTAAAGTTGCTGACCGTGTATCTGGTATTTTTGTGCCTGTTGTGATTAGTATTGCAATTTTAGTATTTATAATTTGGCTATTAGTCGGGCAGAGTGTTGGTTATGCTTTGGCAAGAGCAATTTCTGTATTAGTGATTAGTTGTCCTTGTGCATTGGGACTTGCAACACCTGTTGCAATTATGGTTGGCAATGGAGTCGGTGCAAAACATGGGATTTTATTCAAGACTGCGGTATCTCTTGAAGAAACTGGTAAAATTCAAATTGTTGCTTTGGACAAAACAGGGACTATTACACAGGGTTTGCCTGAAGTAACTGATATTTTGACGGAAAATTTAGAAGAACAAGAATTATTAAAATTAGCAGGTGCTTTGGAACAAAAAAGCGAACACCCTCTTGCAAAAGCAATTTTAAAATATACACAGGATGATAAAATTAAAATTCCAGAAGTTACAGATTTTAAAGCTCTGGTCGGAAACGGTGTAACAGCAAAATTTGAAAATCATGTGCTATATGGCGGTAATTTAGATTTTATCAAATCTAAAACAAAAATTTCAGAAACTATTTTGCAAAAAGCTGATAATTTCGCACAAGAGGGAAAAACACCTTTGTTTTTTGCAAAAGATAATGCATTTTTAGGTGTGATAGCTGTTGCTGATGTGATAAAGCCAGACAGTGCAAAAGCAATTCAGGAATTACAAAAATTAGGCTTACAAACTGTTATGCTGACTGGTGATAATCAAAAGACAGCAGATGCAATTGCAAAACAGGCTGGTGTGAATGCTGTCATTGCAGGCGTATTGCCTGACGGAAAAGAGAAAATTATTAAAAAATTACAGCAACAAGGAAAAGTCATCATGATTGGTGATGGTATTAATGACGCTCCTGCTTTAACAAGGGCTGATATTGGCATTGCAATTGGAGCTGGTACGGATATTGCAATTGATTCCGCAGATATTGTTTTAATGAAAAGTAATTTATCAGATGCTGTTTCTGCTATTCGATTAAGTCGTGTGACACTAAGAAATATTTATCAGAATTTATTCTGGGCATTTATTTATAATATTATTGGTATTCCGTTAGCTGGTGGCTTATTTATTAAATTGTTCGGTTGGGAATTAAATCCTATGTTTGGTGCTTTTGCAATGAGTTTGTCAAGTTTTTGTGTTGTGACAAATGCGTTAAGATTAAATTTAGCAGATATTAAATCTGGTAAACATGATAGAAAATTAAAAAATTCTGTTAAGTTAGAAATAGAAAATTTACAGCCTGAACAGAAATTACATGCTATTATTTATGTAGAGGGCATGATGTGTCCGCATTGTGAAATGACGGTCAAGAATTGCTTGGAAGAATTTCCAGAAGTTGCAGAAGCAAAACCAGATTTTAAAAATAATTTAGTGGAATTAGTTTTAACAAGTGAATTGGTGCATTTACCAGAAATGAAAGAAAAAATTTCAGAAAAAGGTTATCAGGTACTTGACAAATAAATTTTTCTATGTTAAAATATAAAGTTAAATAAATATAAGAGGTGAAAAAAATGCTTTTAACAATTAGCTATGAGGGCAAGCAGACTCAAGATTTAGGATATTTATTATACAAGCACCCTGATAAAATTCAGAGTTTTGCATTAAGCTATGGCAAAGCTTGGGTATGTTATCCAGAAGTTTCTGACGAAAAAACGACAGTTGCATTATTATTAGATTTAAATCCGATTGAATTAGCAAGAGGAAAATTAGGCTCAAAAGAAGGCGGTTTATTTGATTATGTCAATGACAGACCTTATGTAGCATCTTCGTTTATGAGTACGGCAATTAGCAGAGTGTTTGGTACAGCTATGTCTGGCAGATGTGATACGAAACAAGCACTTGCTGATTCTAAATTAAAATTAACAGCTTGTGTGTATCTGTTACATGATAGTAATAATGAAAATCTTGCAAAAGAAATGTTTGAGCCATTGGGCTATGCTGTCAAAACAGAAAGAATGATTTTAGATGAAAGATTTCCTGAATGGGGAAATAGTCCGTATATTAATTTAGAAATTTCTGGATTTGTCAAATTATCGGATTTGTTAAAGCATTTATATGTATTAATTCCTGTTTTTGATAAACAAAAGCATTATTATGTTAGCGAAGATGAAATTCATAAGTTATTATCACATGGTGAGGGGTGGCTTGCAGAACACCCTGCCAAAGATAAAATTGTTTACAGATATTTGCATCAGCGTAAAAGTTATGCACACAAGGCGATTGATAAATTATCAGAATCAGATAATATGCAACCAGAGCTAGAAAAAATGCAGATAACTTCAGAAGAATCTGCAAAGAGAAAAAGTTTGAATCAACAAAGATTAGAAGCTGTCAAGCAAGCAGTTTTAGATAGTAAAGCTAGTTCTGTAATAGATTTAGGCTGTGGAGAATGTAAATTGACTTCTTTGTTGCTGAATGAACCACAAATTAAAAAAATTACTGCCTGTGATGTTTCTGTCAGAGTATTAGAAAAAGCTGTGCAGAAATTGCATTATGATACTATGCCAGAATATCGCAAAAATAAATTAAATTTCATACAGGGGTCGTTGATTTATCAGGATAAAAGATTTTCAGGTTATGATTGTGCCTGTATTGTAGAAGTTATTGAACATATTGAATTGTCAAGGCTTCCTGCATTTGAACGTGTTGTATTTGAATTTGCACAACCAAAGACTGTTATTATTACAACACCGAATCGGGAATATAATATAAATTATGAATTTTTGCCACAAGATGAATTACGCCATGATGACCATAGATTTGAATGGACTAGAGCAGAATTTCAGGCTTGGACAAAGCATATTTGTGAAAAATTTAATTATATTTGTGACATACAGGAAATCGGCGAATCAGATGAAAATTTAGGTACACCGACACAGATGGGAGTGTTTCAGAAATGCGAATAGAAATTCCAGAATTAGCAGTTGTTGCTATGATAGGTGCAACTTCATCAGGGAAAACCAGCTTTGCGAAAAAATATTTTAAACAAACTGAAGTATTGTCTTCGGATTGTTTCAGAGCTATGATTTGTGATGATGAAACTGCACAAGATGTTTCACAAGATGCGTTTCATTTATTATATCAAACGGCAAATCAAAGGCTGAAATATGGAAAATTAACTGTGATTGATGCAACTAATTTGCAACAAAATGCCAGAAAACAAGTGATTACACTTGCAAAAGAACAAAATGTACATAGTGTTGCGATTGTGTTGGATTTGCCTGAAAAAGTGTTATTAGAGAGAAATCAGGCTAGACCTGAAAGAAATTTTCCAGAACACGTGATTAAAAAGCATTGCTTAAATTTAAAAAGAAGTATTAAGTATTTAAAGCGTGAGGGATTCAGATTTGTTTATATTTTAAAATCTCAGGAAGATATTGATAATGTTGAAATTGTCAGAACAAAGCTTTGGAATGATAAAAAAGATGAACATGGAGCTTTGGATATGATTGGCGATATTCATGGCTGTGGACAAGAATTAAGATTATTACTGGAAAAATTAGGCTATGTGTTACAAGATGGGTGTTATTCTCATCCTGAGGGCAGAAAAGTTGCTTTTTTAGGAGATTTCTGCGACAGAGGCAATGAAAATGTGAATGTATTAAAAATTGCGATGTCTATGGTGAAATCAGGAAATGCAATTGCAGTTGCGGGCAATCATGATGCAAAATTAGTAAAATATTTGAAAGGCAAATCTGTGCAATTGACACATGGTCTTGATAAGACAGTTGCGGAGCTGAATGCTGAAAGTAAAGAATTCAGGACAGAAGTTTGTGAATTTCTGGATAGTTTAGTTAGTCATTATGTGTTAGACGATGGCAAACTTGTGATTGCACATGCTGGATTAAAACAAGAATATATTGGCAGAGGGTCAGGCAGAGTAAGAGAATTTTGCTTATATGGCGAAACAACTGGTGAAATTGATGAATATGGCTTACCTGTGCGGTTAAACTGGGCTTCGGATTACAGAGGCAGAGCTAATATTATTTATGGACATGTGGCACAGAAAGAAGTGCAGTCCCTGAATGGCACGCATTGTATTGATACAGGTTGTGTATTTGGCGGAAAA
This sequence comes from uncultured Ruminococcus sp., assembly GCA_947177375.1. GTDB lineage: Bacteria > Bacillota > Clostridia > Oscillospirales > Ruminococcaceae > UBA3855. Next base: position 13,383 of record CAMWUF010000002.1, on the reverse strand, counting down.
TTAACGGCTTATCGATATCCAGAACGTGAATTTGTCAGTGTGAATGCGTTGCAAGTATATTGTGAATCTGTTAAGCCGTTAGCATTAAAACAAGAAGGTAGGATTGGTGATATATTAAAAATTAATGATTATCAGGGAAAATTATATTTGCAAACGGATTTGCTTGCAAATATTTTAATACAAGAAAATCAGCTTGCGGCAGCATTGGAAATTATGTCAAGATTTGCCGCTGACCCGCATTGGTTAATTTATTTGCCTCCTACAATGTCACCTTGTGCAACTAGTAATTTAGATGATTATTTAGAACATCCATTAGAAGCTTTTGATTATTATCAGAAAAAAGGCGTTAAAAATTTAGTTTGTGAACAGAAGCATATGGGTTCAAGGGCTGTGATTGTGCTTTGTAGAAATGCTGATGTTGCAAAAAATAGATTTGGTATTTTGGACGGTACAAGAGGCATTATTTATACAAGAACTGGCAGAAGATTTTTTGATAAATCGGAAATTGAAATAGAATTATTAAACAGATTAGATGATGTGTTAAATCAAACTAATTTTTGGGAAGATTTTAATACAGATTGGGTTTGCTTAGATACAGAGTTAATGCCTTGGTCTGAAAAAGCACAAGGTTTATTAAAAAATCAATATGCACCTGTGGGAAATGCAGGAAAACAAGCTCTTGCGTCAGCAGTAGAAGTTTTGGAACAGGTTAAAAACCGCACAGGACAAGGAACTGAATTATTAAAGCAATATCAGGAGAAACAATATGCTATTATGAAATATTCTCAAGCTTATGGGAAATATTGCTGGAAAGTAGAAAAGATACAAGATTTCAGAATTGCACCATTTCATATTCTTGCAGTAGAAAAAAATGTATTTTCTCAAGAAAAACATTGTTGGCATATGGAGCAGATTAAAAAATATATGACTGGAATTGATGAAATTTTTATCGCTACGCCGTATTTATGTGTTGATTTGCATGATAATGCTAGTATAGAACGTGCTGTTGCTTGGTGGTTGGATTTGACAAGTAAGGGCGGTGAAGGTATGGTTGTGAAACCTGAATATTTTGTAGCAAAAAAAGATTCTGAATTATTGCAACCAGCTGTAAAATGCAGAGGAAAAGAATATTTAAGAATTATTTACGGAGCGGAATATTTAAATCCTGAATATCTGGCAAGATTAAAAAAGCGTTCACTAAATAAAAAACGGTCTCTGGCATTAAAAGAATTTTCACTTGGAATAGAAGCTTTGCATAGATTTGTGAAACATGAGCCATTATATAAAGTACATGAATGTGTATTTGGTGTATTGGCATTTGAAAGTGAGCCTGTTGACCCAAGATTGTAAAAAAAATATAAAATTTATGCATAATAATTATGCATGTTGCTATATTTTAAAAGAATTAAAAAAAAACTTGTGTTTTTTTGCAGAATGTGTTATAATATCTAGTAAAGCTGTGAAATTTTTACAGTGGAAAGATATTTTATTATGGGAGTAGAAAAAATTATGAAAAAAATTACAGGTTTGACAGATAGTCAGGTACAAGCCTCAAGAGAAAAATACGGTACAAATAAAATGACCGAACAGGCATCAGAGGGGTTCTGGGAGAAATTAAAAGGCAATTTTGGCGACCCTATGATTAAAATTTTGCTTGTGGCATTAATTATTAATATTGTATTTGCTGTCATGGGAAAAGCCTCTTGGGTGGAGACAATCGGCATTGCTGTTGCAATTTTAATTGCGACTTTGGTTTCGACTTTTTCAGAGTATCGAAATGAAAATGCGTTTCAGGCATTACAAGCTGAAGCTTCACAGATTAAATGCAAGATTTATAGAAATGGTGAAATTGTTGAAATTCCAATTGATGAAATCGTCATTGGTGATGCGGTTTTATTACAATCTGGTGATAAAATTCCAGCTGATGGTATTATTATTGACGGAAGTATTAAAGTTGACCAATCTGTGCTGAATGGTGAATCAGAAGAAGCGAAAAAAATTGCTGATGAAGAAGTCAAAGACGGCGATAGCAGAGATTTTTTACATCCACATAAAGTATTCAGAGGAGCTGTTGTCTGTTCTGGTAATGCTGTTATGCAAGTAACTGTAATTGGTGATAAGACAATTTATGGTGAAATTGCAAAAGAATTGCAGACAGAAGAAGATAGAGATACGCCTTTGAAATTAAAGCTTGGTAAACTTGCAAATCAAATCAGTGTTTTTGGTTATGCTGGTGGTGGTGCAATTGCTGTTGCATTTATGATTCAGAAAATTATACAAGCTGGCGGAATGGCTTATTTTTCTGATATTGCACAGATTTTTGCGGATTTAGTAGAAGCTGTTATTCTGGCAGTTATTATTATTGTTATGGCTGTGCCAGAGGGTCTGCCTTTGATGATTGCCATTGTTTCTGCACAGAATATGGGCAAAATGCTGAAAGAAAATGTTCTGGTCAGAAAAAATTCTGGTATTGAAACAGCAGGTAGTTTAAATTTGCTCATGAGTGATAAAACAGGAACGATTACAAAAGGACAATTGGAAGTTGTTGTATTTGCAGATGGTGCTTGCAATGAATATGATAGTTTTTCTAAATTGGGTGCTTCTCAAAGTTTATTGTTAAGAACTAGTATTTTAAGTAATACAAGTGCTGTATTTTCTGGGCAGGGCGATAAAAAACAAGCTGTTGGCGGTAATATGACAGAACGGGCTTTGTTGAATTTTGTAAAAAACGGTGAATTTAATGATAGTATTAAAATTTTAAATACGTTGCCATTTAATAGTGCAAATAAATTTTCTCTTGCAGAAGTCAATGGTGATGTGACTGGCACACTGATTAAAGGCGCTCCAGAAAAAATTATTGATAGATGTAAGTATTATTATGATGAAAATGGACAGAAACAAGTATTTAATGCAAAAGCTATGATTGCAAAAATTGATGCACTTGCAGTTCGTGCCATTCGTGTATTAGCATTTGCTGTAAGCGATGCAAAAATGCCAGAAGATAGTATGCCAGGCGGTGAATGGACACTGGTTGGTATTGTCGGGATTCGTGATGATGTCAGACCAGAGTCGATACAGGCGATTGCTCAAGTGCAACAAGCTGGTGTACAAGTTGTCATGATTACTGGCGACAGAAAAGAAACAGCTGTTGCTATTGCAAAAGAAGCAGGAATTATTAAATCTGATGATGATGTCAGATTGACTTCTGATGAATTGGCAAATATGAGCGATGAAGAAGTGAAGAAGATTTTGCCAAAGCTTAGGGTTGTGGCTCGTGCTTTGCCAACGGATAAAAGCCGTTTGGTTAGAATTGCACAAGAATTGGATTTAGTTGTTGGCATGACTGGTGACGGTGTAAATGACTCTCCAGCATTGAAAAAAGCTGATGTTGGTTTTGCTATGGGTGGCGGTACGGAAGTTGCCAAAGAAGCTAGCGAAATTGTAATTTTAGATGATAATTTCCTGTCAATTGAAAAAGCTATTTTATTTGGTAGAACGATTTTTAATAGCATTCGTAAATTTATTATTTTCCAGTTGACAATTAATGTTGCTGCTGTATTGGTAAGTTTTATCTGTCCAATTCTGCAAATTGACCACCCGTTGACAATTACGCAAATTTTATGGGTGAATTTGGTTATGGATACGCTTGCAGCACTTGCATTCGGCGGTGAACCTGCTTTACAGGAATATATGAACGAAAAGCCGAAACGACGTGATGAAGCAATTGTTAGTAAGTATATGTGGACTGAAATTTTAACAGGGGCTATCTGGTCATTTGGATTAAGTATGTTTTTTATTAAATCTAATTTTATGGCGAATTGGTTCAGACCAGATGATGAAGCAAAATCTTATTTATTAACAGGCTATTTTGCATTTTTTATTTTGATTGCAGTATTTAATGCATTTAATGCCAGAACACCAAAATTAAATTTATTTGATAATATTGCTGGTAATAAAGGCTTTTTGAAAGTTATGGGCGGTATTGCCTTGGTACAGATTATTATGACTTATGTTGGTGGAGCTGTGCTAAGATGTTATGGCTTAAATGTGAAAGAATGGTTAATTGTTTTGATTATGGCTTTGACAATTATTCCGATTGACTTGATTCGTAAGGCAATTGTTGGCAAAGAAAAAAGTTAAATCACAGCATAGAGCTGAATATTTTATAAAAACGGAGGTTTTAAACATGGCAGTAAACTTGATGAAAGGTCAGAAAGTTGACCTGACAAAAGGCAATCCAGGGCTATCACAGTTGTTGATTGGTCTGGGATGGGATATTAATCGTTATGATGGCGGTTATGATTCTGACTTAGATGCAGCAGCATTTTTGTTAGGTGCAAATGGAAAAGTTACAAATGATGCGGATTTTATATTTTATAATAATACCGTGCATGCATCTGGTGCAGTAGAACATACTGGAGATAATCTCACAGGTGGTAGTGATGGTGATGACGAAGTTATTAAAGTAGATTTAAGCAAAGTGCCAGAAAATATTTCTAAAATTGATTTTACAGTAACAATTTATGATGCCGAAGTGCGTAATCAGAATTTTGGACAAGTAAGTAATGCATATATTCATGTGCTGGACGAAACAAATGGCAGAGAATTAGTGCGTTTTGATTTAGGCGAAGATTTCTCTGTAGAAACGGCTGTTGTTGTTGGCGAATTATATCGCCATAACGGTGAATGGAAGTTTAATGCAATTGGTAGTGGATTTTCTGGCGGTCTGAGAGCATTGGGCTTGAATTTTGGTGTAAATGTGTAAGCAGGAGGAAATTTATGGCAGTAAATTTATCAAAAGGTCAAAAAGTTGATTTGACAAAGGGCAATCCAGGTCTGACACAGATTATGGTCGGCTTAGGTTGGGACGTGAATCGATATGATGGCGGTTATGATTTTGATTTAGATGCAGCAGCTTTTTTGTTGGGTGATAATGGCAAAGTCATTTGTGATGCAGATTTTATATTCTATGGAAATAAAGAACATAATTCTGGTGCAGTGGTTCATTGTGGTGATAATTTGACTGGTGAAGGTGATGGCGATGATGAAGTAATTCTTGTTGATTTATCAAAAATTCCAGCTAATGTTGCAAAAATTGCTTTTACTGTGACAATTTATGACGCTGATGTACGGAATCAAAATTTTGGTCAGGTGGATAATTCTTATATTCGTGTTGTTAATCAGGCAAACGGAACGGAATTAATTCATTTTGATTTGGGTGAAGATTTTTCTATTGAAACAGCAGTTGTTGTGGCAGAATTGTATCGTCATAATGGTGAATGGAAATTTAATGCTGTTGGCAGTGGTTATTCTGGTGGTCTGGCAGCTCTCTGCCGTAGTTATGGTGTAAATGTATAATTAGGAGAAATATTATGGCAGTAAATTTATCAAAGGGTCAAAAAGTTAATTTGACTAAGGAAAATCCTGGGTTATCACAGATTATGATTGGCTTAGGCTGGGATGTCAATCAATATGATGGCGGTTATGATTTTGATTTAGACGCAGAGGCTTTTTTATTGGGTGATAATGGCAAAGTTATTTGTGATGCGGATTTTATATTTTATGGCAATAAAGAGCATAATTCTGGTGCGGTAGTTTATGGTGGTGATAATCTGACTGGTGAAGGTGATGGCGACGATGAGGTAATTTTTATTGATTTGTCAAAGATTCCAGCAAATATCACAAGAATTGCATTCACTGTAACAATCTATGATGCAGATTCAAGAAATCAGAATTTCGGACAAGTGAATAATTCTTATATTCGTGTTGTTAATCAGGCAAATGGCACAGAATTAGTTCATTTTGATTTGGGTGAAGATTTTTCTATTGAAACGGCTGTTGTTGTGGCAGAATTATATCGCCATAACAATGAATGGAAATTTAATGCGATTGGTAGCGGTTATTCTGGCGGTCTGGCGGCTCTCTGTCGTTCTTATGGTGTAAATGTATAATGGCTGTTGAATTAAGAAAAGGTCAAAAAGTTAATCTCCAGAAAGGCTCTGGAAAAGCACTTGGTGAAATTTTAATTAATTTAAACTGGAGTCAGCCACCAGAAAAAAAATTCTTGGGTTTTTCACTTGGTCAGCAATCTATTGATTTGGATTTAGGCTGTTTATATGAATTAAAAAACGGTCGCAAAGGTTGTGTACAAGCTTTGGGGAATGCTTTTGGGAATTTAAATGCTTTTCCTTATATTGCTCTTGATGGTGATGATAGAAGTGGTGCTTGTACCAGTGGCGAAAATTTACGTGTGAATGGTAAATATATTTCTGAGTTGAAAAGAATTTTGGTTTATACATTTATATATGAGGGTGTCGCCAATTGGAAAAGTGCAGATGGTATTGTGACTGTAAAATGCCCTGATAGTCAGGATTTAATTGTTCGCATGGACGATTATGGCTCTAATAAAAAAATGTGTGCCATTGCTATGTTAGAAAATCAAAATAATGAAACTTTTTCTGTTGAAAAATTAGTGCGGTTTTTTGATGGGCATAGCCAAATGGACAGAGCATTTGGTTGGGGTATGAAATGGGTTGCAGGTAGAAAATAAGAGGTGAATTTTAATGCCAGTTAATTTACAAAAGGGTCAAAAAGTAGAATTGAAAAAATTTGATGGCGGTGTATTACGCCGTGTTGTTGTTGGTCTTGGCTGGGACGAAGCAACACCCCAAAAAACCGGTTTGTTAGGTTCTTTGTTTGGTGTTCAGAAAACACCACAAGCAATTGATTGTGATGCGTCCGCTTTTGCTTGTGTGAATGGTAAAGTTATTTCTAATAAAGATATTGTTTATTTTGGAAATTTAACGCACCAATCGGGAGCAATTCAACATATGGGTGATAATCTCACTGGTGAAGGAAATGGCGATGATGAGCAAATTTTTGTTAAACTCGAAGATTTGCCATCTGCATATGATAAAGTGGTTTTTGTTGTTAATATTTATCAGGCAGAAAAACGTAATCAGCATTTCGGTATGATTCAAAATGCATTTATTCGTGTTTGCGATGCTGATACAAATCAAGAACTTTGCAGATATAATCTTTCTGAAAATTATCAGAACATGACAGCTATGGTGTTTGGTGAAATTTATCGCTATAACGGACAATGGAAGTTTAATGCTATCGGTCAGGGAACTACTGATAATGATATCAGAGCATTGGCAAGACATTTTAGTTAAGATGAAATCAAAAAGGAATCTTGGCAAACAGGATTCCTTTTATTTATAATTCTATAATAAATTAAATTTTAATGCAGGAGGTTTTTTGCTATGCAAGAAAGTGTTTTGACAGATTTAGAACAAAAACTGGACTGCTTTCAGGGGCTTGCAGAAGTAAAATCACAAATTCATGTTTGGATTTCTCTATTGCAAAGTTTACATGATAATTCTATTCCCTTACATCTTGTATTTATGGGTAAGCCAAAAACAGGAAAAACTGTAACAGCTAAATTAATTGCACAGGCTTATTATGCACTTGGCTTGCTTTCAGAGGGAAAGTTAATTCAGTCAAATGCTTCTGATTTAACGGAAATCTCTATTTTTCAGCTTGCAAATCAGGCTTTAGGCAGTGTTTTGATGCTAACACATGTAAATGCTATGCCAAAACAAGTGTTTTTGAAATTGTTTGATATTTTACAATGGGAAAATCTGGCTGTGATTCTCTCTGGTACAAGTTTTGAAATCGAAAAATTATTATATCAGTTTCCACCATTACGTTTGAAATTTTCTAACTATCTTGATTTTACTGATATTCAGCCAGAAAATTTAGAAGAAATGATTTCTAATATGCATCATGATACATTTGATATTTCGTCTTTGATTTCCAGACAAGAACAAATTTCTGAAACAGAATTTTCTAAAATCGCAAAGCTTATGCCTAATGCTCTTGCAATTGATTCTAAAGAAGGCGATTTTTTAGAATCTGGTGCAAGAATGGATTTAACGCCTTATGTACGGAATGAAATTAAAATCAGACTTGCTTATCAAAAATTCAAATTCCGTATGGAAATTGATGCTTATGTGTTTTTGCTTTCGCAAGATGCATGCTTAACATCTGAAAATATGCTTTTTTTTGGAAATGCTTCTGATAAGAATCATGCTGTTTCTATCGCAGAACATGCGATTTATCCAGAATGTGCTTTTCGCTTACATAAAGTTGACCAGACAATTCAGAAAATTGCAGTTTGCTTTTCTATTTATGGGAATCATAAAAATTTAAATTTCTCACAGATTCAGAATCCTGTATTGCAAATTTTTCAAGGGAATACACAGCTTGGCTATTTGCATTTTTCAAATTTGCAAAAACGCTCTGTCATTGCTGTTGAATTATATCGCTATAAAAACAGTTGGAAATTACATGCAATTTCTGATGGTTATGATAATCTGGAACAGCTTTGCAGTCAGTTTGGTATGCAAATTTAACAAATTATTTTTTAATTATACTCATAGAATATTTTAATCGTTTACGAATTTTTCTGTTTTGCAAAATGATAAAATCATTGTTTAATTTTGTGCAAAATAAACAATGATTTTAGAAAAAATTCTACAATCCACCGATTGCTTTTTTTAATATTTTATGGTATAATGCTATTGTGGTCATTGCACTACGCTTTTTTGTCGTGCAAATGATTTGAAATATTATTGATGATAGAAAGGAAGAAAAGAGTATGAAGAAATCATTCAAAAAGCGGTTGCTTAGCGGTGTGACCTCTGCTTTGCTCGCTGTCTCGTCTGCAATACCGAATGTTTCGTCAATGTCGGAAGCATTGCCCTTGTCCGCGAATGCGGCAACAGTTGGGAACATGGTGCAGAATGCTAATGATGGTAAGACCGCTAATAACGGTTGCAGTCCAGGAGAACTTTCAGAATCTGATTTGTTAGTTGGTAAAGGTTCGCCACTGGCAGCAAAAGATGGCACAGCGGCTACAGCAATTCAAAATGCCCGTGAAAAATATTTATTGGGTATTGCATCACAGTTTAGTATATTCCTTGAGGGGGATTTGAAACCTACAACTGCTGATGCTGAAGGACGTGTTGCTGTTGGTGGCAACTTTTTATTCCAAGGCGAGTACAATTATCAGGTTGGTAATGGTGACTATGCCTCTAGTACACCGTTAACGGATTTAAAGGAATACAAAGGTGTTACAAACTTTGCACATGCAATTGTTAATGGGAAGATTAAAAATGTTAATACCCTTGCATTGAATAAGGAAAACAAGTATTATCCAGAAGATGGTGATATGTACAAAAGAATTGTTCTGCAAGATTCGGCAAATTTTGATACAGCTACCCATTATTATTGGCAAATAAAGGAATCTAACCAAGAGAATGCATGGAAGACAAATCCTGCGTCTCCTTATACAACTTGTGAAGACCATTTGCATGAGGGTAATGTTAGACCTAATGAAAAAGCAGCATTTTATTTGCCTTCAACACCATTAATTGATTTTGAGAGCTTTTTTGAGGAATTAAGAGAGCAAAGTAGTACACTTGCTACAATTCCAGAAACAGGTAAGGCAGAGTGGAAAGGGACAGAATTAGTTTTAACATATACTGGTGACAAGACGGATACTATTTATTTTGTGGTTGAAGATTGGAAAGATAATATGACAGCTGTTACCATTCAAGGCGATATTGATGGTGACGAGAATTATGTTATTACTTGTGATGACAAAAATATTAAAATTGATAGTGATTCCAATTTGGTTGTAACTAAAGTTGCTGGTGATATAATTTCAAATACTGGTAGTGATGACTCTAATAATAACGCTGTATCTTCACAGATATTATATAATTTTCCAAATGCAACAAATTTGAAAATTGACTGTAACTTTAATGGTACGTTGTTTGCACCAAATGCGGATGTAATATCTGATAAAGATTGTCATGGACATTTATCAGGTGCATTAGTTGCAAAGTCTTTCTATGGCGGTTTAGAGTTCGGTTATCGTCCATATTTGGGTCTTGCTGATATTTTAAGTGTTGATTCTGCATATTGGATTGATTTGTATAAATATACAAAAGAAGGCGAAGAGGAGAAGCCATTAGCAGGTGCAAAATTTGGTCTTTTCTCTGTAGATGAAACAACAGGTAAAATAGCTGATGACCCAAAAACGACAGCAGTTGCAGATGCAGATGGTAGACTTAAACTTGATGTAGAGTCTAATACTTATGCAATCAAAGAGATTGAAGCTCCTGATGGATATGCACTTAATCCAGATGTTATTTGTTATATTAAATTAGCAAAGACTAAAAAAGAAACTGTTAGTGTTCCAACTGGAGATTATACAGAACCACAGCTTGCAGTAATTAGTGCTGAGCAATATGAGGCTTTGGAGGATGCAGACAAAGATAATAAATATGTTAAATTTGAAGATACAAAATATTTTTATGAATATTCTTATACTTTTGAACTTTCCGAAGAAGATGCAGCCAAGATAGCAGATAAAAATCTTGCACAAATAGCTTTTGGAGGAAATATTCCTTTCGACGAATTTGAGCGTATAGAGATTTATTCTTCTGAAAATAAAAATTCTGCTCCAGAAGAAGACACTGATTCAAAAGTAGATAGTGATTCAGAAGCAACTGATGAGTCAGAAGCAACTGATGAGTCAGAAACAACTTATGAGTCAGAAACAACTTATGAATCAGGAACAGATAGTGATTCAGAAGAAGAACCCACTCCAGCAGAAAATCTTATTTTCAAACAAGAGGATGGTGTTAGCATCAAGCCAGGTGGCAATGAGTGGTGGCAAGAAATAGATGTTAGTGGCATTAATGATGTTAAAAATGCAACAAAAGTTGTGATTACATTTAGAGAAGAAGCAACAAGTGCAGATGAAGTAAAACAGGTAGAAATAAATCCTAATTTGAAGATTATTGCTTTCATAGAAAATAATGGTAATTGGAATGAAAGTAATATGGTAACTGTGGAAGCAAAACCAGAATTAGGAAACGTACAACAAGCTGATAGTAAAACAGTTACTACTTATTATAGAATAGCTGTTGATGGTGAAAAATCTGATAAAGTTACTATTGGTACTGAAACGTATGATATCGCATTAGAAAGTAGCCCAATCATGCGTGAGATAAGCTGTAGAGAAAATGTTAAATTCTGGTCCACTACGAAAACTAAGAAAACAGAAAGTGGTGCAATTTTACCAGATTTTACAGAAGAACCAACAGGTACATTCTCATCTTCAAATATTTATGATAATCAGTATATACTTGGTACTGATGAAAATCAAGCTGTATATGACTTCGGTCGTGTTGATGCAGATGGTAAGGTTACAGATACTCCAACAGGTGATGATGTTACAACTGAAATAGTTGATTTAAATCCTGAAACTGGAACAAAAGTTGCAATTACTAAAATCAGTGGTAAAGGTAATTATGATGTTAAAAATTTCCAATTTTTTGAAGTAAATATGTCTGATGGAAAAATTGGTCATATTGTTGGATATAGAGAAAGTGCAAGTAGTCCACTTCAAATTCTTGATGTAAAAGTTAATCTTAATCCACATGACCAACTTAAAGTTGAAAATAAAAAATCAGAAGTCGAAATTTCTAAACAAAACCTTGACGGAACCCTATTAGCAGGTGCGACATTAAGACTTGCTGGCAGAGGTGCTGATGGCAAGTTTATGAAACTTACAACTGATCAGCTTGTAGATGGTGAAACGTATGGTGTTAAATTAGTTAATTTATCAGGTGAAAAAGCACCATATGTAGAAGAAGACATTGCAGAAGATGCAACAGAAGGTGACGCAATTGTCTGGACAACTGATGGCAAAAATAATGTTAAGTTTGTAGGTTTGAAAGACGGTACTTACACATTAAGAGAGACAGCAGCTCCAGAAGATTATGTTATTGCAAACCCTATGACATTTATAATTGAAAATGGACAGTTAATAGAAATTGACGGAGAAGATGTGGCAGAGGATGCTAAAGCAGAGGACAAAGTAATTACAATGTTTGACTCTAGTGCTAAGAGTATCACAATTAGTAAACGTGATATTACTGGTAGCCGTCGAGTTATTGGTGCAACGCTTGAATTGACATGGCATGAAGATGATGCAAAAGCAGCATCAACATCAGTAAAAACTTTCCCAGAAGGAAAAGAATATATTTCACTTTATGGAAGTGCTAAACCAGTAACTACAGAAGGTGGTAGTGATGCAATCGTATGGGTATCTGGTAATCGTCATGTAGAATTGATAAACTTGCCAGATGGTTATTATAGATTGCATGAAGCTGGTACACCAGCTGGCTATAGTACAGCAGAAGATATCATTTTCAAAGTAGAAGATATGAAAGTTGTAACTGCAGAGCTTGCATCTCTTAATAACGGAACTTTAGAAGCAATGGATTCTATTGATAGTGAAGACTTAACATATCTTGATACCAACACAAATAAATATGTTTCTGAGAGTAATATGTTTGTTATGGTTGACGAAGCATATATTGAAGTTGGTAAAATAGATGCTAGTGAATCTGAAAAAGCAAAAGATGAACGAACACTTTTACCTGGTGCAACACTCTTGTTGGTAGGTCAGGGAGAGGCAATTAATGGAGTTAAGGAACAATATAGTGTTACACAGAAAACATTAGAAGAACGTTTTAAATTCTCAGAAGGTGCAAATGCTAAGATAGTAAGAGCTGATTTTAATGGTAATATTACTGAAACAGATGGCGTTACAGAAGGCACAGGTGTTATGTGGACTTCTTGCGACGAGAGAACTATTATGGAAAGTTTACATGATGGTACTTACAGACTGTTTGAAATAACAGCTCCAGATGGCTATCGTGTGGCAAACAGTATAGAATTTGTAATCAGTGGCGGTAAATTGAAATCTATCAAAAGAGGCGATGCTGCTGCAAATGATGTAGATAACACTGTTGGAATGTCCAATGTCTTTGATATGGTTGACAGAAAAGTAAGTGTTAGTGTTGGTAAGAGAGCTGAAAATGCAAATGGTAGTTTCTTGCCAGGTGCAGAATTAAGCTTAACAGGTACAAAGACAGTCGATGGAAAACAAGTAAATCTTGATTTAAGTGCAGTTACAATAGAGGGCGTTGGTGCTAATAATTGTGACATAACGAAAGCAAAAGATGGAACTATTTCATGGACAACAGAAGATAAAACAGTTACATTCACAGGTTTGCCAAATGGTAATTACACATTGCATGAAGTAACACCTCCAACAGATTATGAAAAAGCTGTAGATATTATATTTACGATTGAAAATGGTGTAGTTAAGGGTGGCAACAGTGGTACATTTACATTAGTTGACAAGAAGAAAGTAGTGGAAAGCTCAAGCACGTCAACAAGTACAACGAGCGAAAGCTCAAGCACATCAACAAGTACAACAAGCGAAAGCTCAAGCAC
>CAMWUF010000001.1 GCA_947177375.1 uncultured Ruminococcus sp. | reverse complement strand
GTGATAGATGATAATAGAACAAAATGTCATGAAGAATATATGTCGCTTAGACATAAAGTAAGAAAATATGTTGTTAATGAAAGGTGTGTGTGTGAATTAATAGGAAAAGGATTTTTGTTATCAACAATTATAGTAATATTTCTGTTAGCTTTAGACATAGATTACAATATTTTCTCTGAAGTTAACAATGGTTTCAAGTATACAAAATACGGAATTATAATATTAGGTGCTATGATGGTACTGTGTTGGTGCATTAAAATCTTTATAACTCTCGGAGTAATGCATAAAACAAAAAATCTTGAAAAAATTGCTGATAATCTTCACACTAAAATATGTGAGCAAAAAAATTAAAATCCATTGAAAATTTACAAGAAATGGATAAAAAATAGCTATTTCTGAAAGACTGACTGGAAAACCAGAGGTTTTGTTAGGTGAACTATACCTGTCAAATCCTCGGGTTTTTTTAATACAAGGGAGGAATAATGCATAAAACAAAAAATAATGAAAGGAAACAATATGGAAGAAAATTATGTACTTGAAAAGCCTGTTTTTATAGAAAATAGTTTTGTCTTTCCTATATATAATCAAACTTTTTCACGGGAACTGATGGATATTTCAAGTATGTTAAACAGCTATATTTCAGATAAAAAAATAGTGACTGACATATCAGATATTGCCTTGGAAATTAACCAAATCAATTCCAGATTGCTGGAAGAAAATGATTTTGAAAGTTATATGGGCAAATATCTGGAAAATTGCATTGGAAATCCATTTAAAATTGCATCATTTATTGATGTTAATCCAAATGCAAGGTTTAATACTACGTTTATAGAATACCAATCTCAAAGAATATTCTTACCTCAAAACAACGAAATTTATATAGGCTATCTTTATCGAAAAATGATGAATTACTGTGACAAACAGGAAAGTATAGCATTATATTTTAAGTTTATGTTTATCAGTCGATTTCTTGGCGAACTAATCTGGAAGAACCATTCCCTGTCTGAAAAATTTAGAGATATGTAATATAAATATCAAAGTAAATATTCTTATTTTTATACTTTTCTATATTTTGGATTAAATCTGAAATACAATATTCTCTAAGTTGAAAATCTAATTTTACAGGTAAATTAGTTTTGCTGATATAATCATTAAGCGTTCCGTAGAAATACAATAATTCATTCCATCGATTAAAATCATAACTACACAAGAAGAAGTACTGAAAAAATTAGTAAATATCCATGAATCCTAAAAATTTTGCTAAATATATTATATCTCTAATTTACTAGTATGTCAATGGAAAGGAGAAAAATATTTAATATGAATATGAGTGATGAAGTAACTAGTGCTACTTTACAAATGGCAACTAGAGTTGCAGAATCTGGAATGCATATGATTGACAGGACTGTTGATTTGATTGCAAAACTTCTGCAAATGCTTATCGAAAATCAAAAGAAAAAGCCAATAAAATCTACTGACTTAACAGATTTAAAGCCAGGAGAAACAAAAATCCGTGATTTAATTGCTAGTGCAAAGAAAAACGGAGATAGTATATCTGCATCAGAACAAGGATTGACTAATGCGGATAAAAAATATATCACCAAAAAAGCTAAAGAATATGGTATTCCAGTCGCATTTACAGGTTCAGAACATAAGGATAATCTTTATGCGAATGTTAGAACGGGTGATTTGCCAATCTTCCAGCGTATCTGTACAGAGATGATGAAGGATAAAATTGCGGAAAGACCACAGGAACTAGGGAATTTCAAAGTGCAGAAATGGGAAATGCCTTTTATTATCAGTGAGCTAAACAAACATAACCTATCAGCACAATTTGGCAAAACAAAAGATGGTGAATATTTTTGTCTGTATGAAAAATCAGACGAAAAAGCAATTCATATTGCTAGAAATGAGTTTGTTCGCAAATGTAATGAAGTAGAAAAGGAAGTTACTTTTGATAAAGACGACAAAGGTTATTATATTTTGAAAGATGTTCATTCAGGAAAAGAAATTTCATTTGATAAAATTCCAACAAGACAAGAACTTAGTGACCAGATTCAAGAAAAATTTGGTTACGATGTTAATAAATCTAGCATTGTCTGTGCTAAATTTGGCGAAAAATATCTGCAAGGATTAGAAAAAGAACAATTTTTTGGTGATAATCCACAAAGAGAATTTTCTAATATTGACGCTAACATTCAAGTTGAGGGCGAAAATGTTTATGCAAAAGAATTTTCTTGTTGGCACGTAACGCCTAAGACTGACCACATTCCTCGCATTGTGTTCCGAAGTAATGAAACTGGTAAATTTGCCATTCTAACCCCTGAAAATATGACTAGAAAGCAAATGGCTACTGTTTTTCGTGAGCAAATGGGCTTACAAGATACAAAACAAATCAATGCCTTAATAGATAAGGCTGAAAAAGTTTCGGATTATTATGTTAGAGAAGAAAGTTCTTCTTTGGATTATAAATTTACTAAAAATGACTTTGATATGACAAATCCTGCTATTGTTAGCCAAATGCGTCGTACAGATGATGAGGGTAATATATTTACAAAATCAGTACCTATTAATGATGTTTCTAATGCCGTTGAACGAACAGGAAAAGATAGTTTTTCTGTGAGTGTTTCTATCAACAGTATGGAAACAGACCAGAATGGCAAGGAATACAAATCATCTGATGAACAAGTATTACGGCTTTCCTTTTCAGATAAAAAAGATTCTTTATTTCAAATGACACAGCTTTATCATAGACAAGGCATTTCAGAACACATTGCCAAACAAATGGCAAAAGAAGTGTTCCGAATGGCTGAAACGCAGAATCCTGAAAAAGTAGTTTTGATTGAAGAAGTGAAAGAAAAATCTGTAATTCTTTCACATCATGACAAAAAGTTAGAAATTGATATTTCTGAACCTGAAAAAGCAGTTGCAGAAATTAGCGATAAATTTGATATTTCTCAAGCACATTCAGAAAAATTGATGGAAATGGTAAGTGAAAAATTTGATATTGCGAAAGAATTATCGAATCTGTCTGAAATGGAAAACAAGACAATATCTGATATGCAATTGAAATTGCCAAAGCGAGACCTTATGCAAAATCAGCCGTCATCTTCGCAAGAAGCTGTTTCACCACAACAACCACAACATGGGCAGAATCAACGACAATTTCAACAAGAATCTGTTCCACCACAACAACTACAACATGGGCAAAATCAACGACCATTTCAGCAGGAAATTATTCCGCCAGAAGCATATAGTACGAATGTTCCAGAAGAGCCAGAGTGGTTTAGAAAGCAATATGACAATGCACAGGTTCCTGAATATATTCCGCCAGAAGAATATAATATTACCGATATTCCAGAAGCTCCAGATTGGATTAGAGAAGAATATGAGAATACACCAACTTCAGATATGCCACAAAACATACCTCCTGTTTCTCCTCCATCTTCTATGGGAGGTAGGAGATAATGGCGAAATCAAGAGCAGGAATGCCAAAAAAGACAAGTATGTCTACATTAATTATTTATGGCATTGTTATTTTACTAATAATTATATTTTCTTTTATTCTAGGTGCTGCTATGGATTACTCTCTAAAATCTGATGGAAAAGTGGATGTGAATCTGTTGGGTCAAGGCTTGAATAGAGTGCTGTCCAATCCAGATTTGATTACGAAAGCCTTACAAACAAAAGGTGGTTATGCTGGAAAGATGGGTTTTATGGGTATCTGTTGTACAAGTATTTATGCACTTTACAAATACACAGAAGAAAAGAAACGTTTGCACCGTAGAGGAGTAGAGCATGGCAGTGCCAAATGGGGCGATGACAGCGAAATGAAATCACTAGCTGAAAAAGAAAAAAAACCTGAATTTAGACCAATTCTAACTTCTGATGGAAAGCGTGTATTTGACAAAAAAGGCGAATTTATGGGAGTGACTGTTGATAACAACATTATTTTAACGGAAGAAGTAAAGCTTTCGTTAAATGCAAGGCAACATCTTCTAAACTTGAATGTACTTATTATTGGCGGTTCTGGTTCTGGTAAGACTAGGTTTTATGCAAAGCCTAATATTATGCAGTTGAACACTTCGTATGTTATTACAGACCCAAAGGGCGAAATTCTGCAATCTACAGGAAAAATGCTAACTGAAGCAGGCTATAAAGTGCATGTTTTGAATCTAATTCAAATGGAGCATTCTAATAATTATAATCCATTCCATTATGTTTATGACCACAATGGCGATTTATCACAGGATAATATCAAAAAAATGATAAATGTGCTTTTTAAGTCAACCAAAGGCGATGGCGAAAAAGATGACTTTTGGAGTCAAAAAGGGCAATCTTTACTTGAAGCAATCACATTTTTGCTGTTTGAAGAAAGTGAATATGACGCAAAATTTGAGGAAAATGGAAAAATTATCCCAGAAACGAGAGATATTTCACATCTCAATTTCTTCTCTGTAACAGAGAAAATGAGACGTTTACAATATCCACCACGAGGAAGTCAAGCACCTGATGGATTTTTCCTTGAAAGAAATCCAGACGAAAGCGAAGAAGATTTCCGTGCAAGACAATTTAAAGCGTTCTTGTGTCCACTTGATAAAGATTTCATAGAGCTTGAAAAACGCAAAGGCGATACGCTTGCTGGTCGTTTATACAAGGAAGTTAGAAACGCCCCTGAAGAAACAGGACAATCATTTTTATCAAGTGCAAATGTGAAAACTTTTATGTTCAACATGAATAATATGATGAATTTAACCTGTTGTGATAATATCAAACTTGAAACAATAGGTGACAGAAAAACCGCATTATTTTTGATTATTCCTGCAACAGATTCAACATATAACTTTGTTGTTGCAATGCTGTATACGCAAATGTTTGATGTTCTGTCGAATCGTGCAAATTTCAAATATGGTGGAACACTTCCCGTTCATGTACGTTGTATTATGGACGAATTTGCCAATATAGGACAAATTCCAGATTTTGATAAAGTAATTGCTTTTGTGCGTTCTATGGGCATGAGTTTAAATGTTATCATTCAGAACCTTGCCCAACTAAAAGCAAAATATGAGAAAACATGGGAAGTTATCACTGGTAATTGTGATAGTCTATTATTTCTAGGCGGACAAGAAGAAAGTACTCTGAAATATATTTCCGAAGCACTTGGAAAAGAAACAATTGATGTGAAAGGTGAAAACCGCACAAAAGGGAAATCTCCAAGCACATCTGAAAATAATAGCATTCTTGGTCGTGAACTTATGCAGACAAATGAGGTGGCAACAATGCCCATTAGTGATTGTATTGTGAGAATACGTTCGCATAATCCGTTTTACTGCACGAAGTATCCAATAGAAAAACATCCTAATTATCAGTTTCTGGAGGATTATAATCCTGATAATGCCTATGATGTAAAGACAGTCAGAGCAGTTAGTGTAAAAGAATTTGAAGAACAACAGAAATTAATTGAAAAAGAAAAAAATGTACCTGTTAATCTTGAAAAAGAGGAACAAACAGTACATCAGAAAATAGAGAGTATTTTTAAACGAAATGATACTCCACCACAGGTAACAAAAGTTACTATTCAATTTGAAACCTATGAGGAAGCGGAATTGTATGCCGATGAGGAAGATGACAGTGAAGCTATTTCAGAGGAATATATTGAGGAATCGCCTGAATATGGTGATATTTCAGAGTTAGAAACATTTTCCGAAGAATATGTTGAGGAAATGCCTCGATATGGGAAAGTTTCAAAACTAGAATCACTAGAATTAGGTGAATCTGTCAAACAGAGAGAGGAGGTGTTGAATGATGAAGATGAAATTTCCGTCATTCTTTCCTTAAATCAGGAAAATGAACCAGAACAGGATACTGACACTAAATACTATGACAAGCCAGAAGAAGACCCCGAATATATTGACAACTTAGAGGATACAGAATTGGAATCTATTTCAGTTACAGAAGAATATTCTAGTGAAGGATTTTCTGAATTCGACGAATTGCAAGAAATTGATGATTTTGATATGGATGTTTTTGAATAAGCATTCCATAAAACTAAGATTAAGAAAAGAGGATTTTATCATGTACAGTGATATAAAGAGAAAAAAGAAGTCTATTTTGACAAGATTTCTTACTATGATGATGACAGTGCTAACAATGGCAATTGTCTTGAGTTGTGTACCTATGACAGCAAATGCAACAGAAGTTTCTACTTCTAATGCTACTATTGCTACTATAGAGGGAATTCCTGATGTACTTACTAATGATGATTTTATTACAATGGAAATATCAGAAGTGTCTATTGCAAATGTTGCTGTAATTATGCCAAATATTTACAAATTAGAAGGTGCTACAAGTGCTGACAGTACATACCAAACAGTTATTGAATTCTTCATTACATGGCTTAGACGTATCGGTATGTTTGTTGCTTTAGTAGGTGCTGTCATGTTTGGACTTGCCATTAAAGACAATAACGCAGAACAAAAACAAACAGGTTTACTAACTTTAGTTGCAGGATTTGTTGTTGCAGCAGTCTGCACGGCAGCAGATATGTTTGACTTGTTCTCCTAATTTTTATTGTGTTGTTCATTACTTTTAATTCTCTCTACTAAAGTCATTTGTCCTGGCAGAAGTGCTGGGACAAATGACAATAAAATATAAAATAAAAATTAAGAACAGGAGGATTCTCAAGAATGATAAATATGATAAGTGTAATCACTTTTTTGGCAAATATTCTTCCTGACCCACCTGTAGGGACTCCAAATATACTTGCCGAAGACGGAATAGAATTCTTTAGTCTTTGGATTGCAAGAATTGGCGGATTTGTAGCTTTTATCGGTGCAATTAAGTTTGCGTTATCTATGAATACGGAAGATGCAAAAGAAAAGTTACAATGCATTCTGACAATGGTATCAGGCTTTATGATTAGGGCTGCTGTAAACGAATTGAGTATATTTAATATCCCAACTGTGTATACTGACGCTACTGCTAATGCAGAGTTTACAGCTATCATGAATTTCATTAGTGGCTGGATACGCAGAGTTGGCGTATCAGGACTATTTATCGGTGCAATTATGCTTGGACTTGCCATTAAGGATAATAATGCTGTTACGAAAATCACAGGCTTGAAAACACTAGGTGCAGGGGCAATTATTGCGTCAATTTCTGCGATTCTGCCACAATTTGTATAAAGGAGTGTGATATTTTGAATCGTTACATACAACCGCAACGGAAAATAACAATACGAACAAAAATTTATTTATTTTTTATTCTTTTTGGAGTAATAAGTATTTTTTCACCATTAGTAGCACATGCGGACATTTTTGGTTTTGAAATTCAAGATATATATGCTACCATCACAGAAAATGTAAAAGAAACGAATGAAATTTTGCAAAAGGCTTTTGCATTTTCGCAAACTTCTCCGTATGATGTTGTTAATAGCCTTGACGGAACGTCTTCGGGAGCAATTGCAATTGCAGTTAGAAATGCTTCTAAAACAATGGCATTAGTAGTTGCTACTTTGCTTTTGATGGTGGATTTTTTCAGAAAATCAATTAATTTTGAATGGTCATCAAAATGGGAAAATATTTTGATTTTTCTGATAAAAATTATTGTGATAAAACAAGTAGTGCAGAATGCAGATGTTATTATTGGTTACTTGTATGCAGGGTTCAAATCTATTAATGACGCTGCAACAAGTACATCTATTGATTTTTTGCCATATAGTACACCTGTTACGTATTATATGCGAGTGAAAGAATCTATTGTTGAACAAGTTCAAAAAGGATGGTGGGATTTTTGGTATGAGAGAGCTTCAGGTGAAAATTATAAAGATTTTTACTATTCTATATCGCAAGATTCTGTGAAGATGTTCTATCCTAATGCAACATTCCCTGATGGAACAGATTTAACTAACTCTGCTTTTGCTAATCCAACTACATCAATGAATTTCATGCCTACACTTGAAATAATTTTATTACAGCCGTATTTTTTAGTGATAAAAGCCATCGCCTATGTTATTTTTGTTATTGTGATTGGTCGTGTGTTTGAATTGTCGATTTACACAATTTTTGCACCGTTGCCACTTGCTACATTTGCTTCAGAAACAACACATGATGTTGCTAAAAATTTTATCAAAAACTATATTGCAACGATTTTACAAATAGCTGTAATTGTTGTAATGTTTTTGGTATATTCAGCCACGACAACATATATTGCCAGTTTATATCCAACTGGAATGGTATCAGATAACGGAATGCCATCAGCTAACGGAATGTTACAAATAGTGGTTTTGATTTCATTAGGATTAGGCGTTGTAAAAAGTGGTTCATGGTCAAAGAAGATATGTGGTATAGGTTGAAATAAGGAGGTTTAGGCATGATTGAAGTAAAAATTCCAGCGGAAATACAGGCATATAAAAGCAAATTGGTCGCTGGATTGTCGGTTAGGCAAATACTTGCTATTGGAGGAGCTTTGGCTGTTGGCGTTCCGTTAGGAGTGTTTGGTTATGGTCATATTCCATCAGATATATTGACATGGCTTGTAATTTTCTCAGTTGCACCATTTGCAGCATGGGGATTCTTGAAATTTAAAGATATGAAATTTGAAGAATTTGCAAGAGTGTTTTTCATGTTTAATTTTTTTCCACAAAAAAGAGTGTATGAAGATACAGAAGTAAATTTGTTTTGTTCTTTACATGAAGAAATGATTTTGCTGGATACAATGCAACAAAGAATAGACAATGGCGAAATTGATGAATGGGAGTGAAAATTTTGAAAAAATCTGCAAAAGAAATTGACAAAGAACGTGTTTTGAATTTAAGAAAAGAAAAAGAACAGAATAAAAAATCAAGAGAAAAGCGAAAAATTAAGCGTACTACTATGCAAACAATGCCTTATGAATGCTTTGTTAGTAATTACATTTGTTTGCTAAAAAGTAATGTCAAAATCGGAAAAGAAACAACGAATTTATATTCTAAAACCTATCTTGTACCAGACATCAACTACTCAGCACTCACCAGAGAACAACAACTTGAAAAATTGCAATTGTATATTGAGTTACTGAACGGTTTTGATAGTTCTATCAGTCTGCAAGTTACAATTCTGAATACACAGTTCAATAAAGAGGAATTTAAAGCAAAAATTCTGTTAAAAAATAAAAACGATGGTCTGAATGAATTTCGTAACGAATTCAATGAAATTTTACAAGATAACATGATGCAGGGACAGAACGGAATGCAGTGCCGTAAATTTATCACAGTGACAGTGTCAGCAATCAACTTTGAAACTGCAAGCACTAGATTTTTCAATATTGAAACGCACTTGATTAATTGTCTGGAACAACTTGGAACAGAATTAATTACGTTAAATGCCAATGATAGAGTGCGTCTAATGGCGGACATACTTCGTGATGTGAATACACAAATCCGTCCCATTTCTCGTGAAGAATTTGCAAGGAAATCAGAAAAACTGCTTTGTTGCCCTGACTATTTTGAATTCAAAAAAGACTATTTCATGTATAATGACAAATTTGCTCGATGTATCTATTTCAAAAGATTGCCAACATCAGTTGAGGATACTATTTTCAAAGACATTGTGGATATGAACCAGTCACTTATCATTAGTAAAAATGTAGAGTTTGTAGAACCAACAGAAGCATTTACTATGTTGCAAAGAAAAATTACAGATATGAAACAGGAGGAAATTGATAAAGTTCGCAAAGCTGCACAAGCATCACATGGAGCATTCATTGACCCAATAGAGGGGACGCAACTTGCAATCGATAAGGCACAAGCACAGGAATTTTTGCAAGATTTGCAGGAACGTAATCAGAAGATGACTTTATGCCAATTTATTATTATGCTAACTGCTAATAGTTATGAAGAATTACAGAAAAATACAGAGGCATTAGAAATAATTCTTCGGAAACATCAGATTGAGCCTATCAATGCTTCTTATAGACAAGAACAGGCATTTTCAAGTGTTTTACCGTTAGGTAACTCGTTTTCATGTGATAAAGAGCATAACATTCAAGTTAGGAGAACATTATCTTCTGAAAGTACAGCGGTTTTTATGCCGTTCAATGCAAGAGAACTTTTACACGAGGGCGGTTTATACTATGGTCTCAATAAAATGACAAAAAATATTATTTTATTTGACAGAAGAAAATTAAAAAATCCAAATGGCTTTGTTCTTGGTGTTCCTGGAAGTGGGAAAAGCTTTTTGATGAAACTTGAAATATTATTTGCTCTCTTAGCCACACAAGATGAAATTCTTATACTAGACCCTGAACGAGAATATGGTGCGTTAGTAGAATTTCTTGGGGGCGAAGTGATTTACATTTCACCAAATTCAGAAACACATATTAATCCTCTGGATTTGACAGAAAATCCAGATAAAGAGGATAAGGAATACGACCCTATCAAAGCAAAACTTGATTTTTTGCTATCATTCTTTTCAGCAATTTTAGGAAATTCAGAAATTAACCCAATTCAGAAAACAATTATTGATAATGTAATGCATAGCACTTACAAGAATCATCAAAGGGCTACTCTAAAAGAATATTATGAAGAATTGCAGAAATATGAAGAAAATGCTACAGATGAAACAAAATCGACAGCTTCTTACCTTCGTCAAGCATTGCATTTATATGTACATGGCTCTATGAATGTTTTTTCAAATGAATCAAATGTGAATATCAATAAGCGAATCGTTGTCTATGACATTAAGGATTTGGGTAAAAATCTCCAAACTGTTGGCATGACGATTGTGCTTGAAAATTTATGGGATAAAGTTGCTAAAAATAGGTTAAGAGGACTAGGTACGAGAATTTACATTGATGAAATGTACTTGTTATTTAAGTCGGAACAGTCGGCAAATTTCTTCTATGAGCTTTATAAAAGAGCTAGAAAGTGGGGCGGTGTTCCTACTGGAATTACCCAAAATGTAGAGGACTTACTTCGTTCAGAAATGGCAAGGTCAATGCTTTCTAATACGCAGTTTGTCGTCATGCTTTCACAAAATGCAACTGACCGTGAACAACTTGCAAGACTTTTGAAAATATCTCCTGAAACAATGCGTTATGTTACAAATGCTGGTGCTGGTAAAGGATTGATATATGCTGATGAATACGGTACAATTCCATTTGAGAATAAATTCCCTACAAATACTAAGATATATAGTATTATTTCTACAAAGTTCGGTGAAAATTTAAATAAATAATCATACTCTTTTCAGTAAAGTAAAATTGTTTTTGTTTGAAAGGAGTGGACATATTGGAAGATAAAAATACTGAAAATAAGCCTGTTAAATCTCAAAAAAATATTTTCAAAAGAATAGCAACTGCTCCTCTTAGTGCCATAAAATCAAATTTGCTAAATATTGTCTCAAAAGCAAATCCGTTTGATAAAAATATCAATAAAAATGATGTTTCTGATTCTGGTATTGAAAGTATGCGATTCGCTTACACAAATTCCAAAAAAGCAGTAAAAGTAGTTGATAGAAGTATCAAAACAACACAACGTACTATTCGTACTATCAAAACATCAAGAAATGTAATTAATAAAACAGGAAAAATCATTTATAAAACAGGTAAATTTACTGGAAAAGCCGTTGTTTTTACTGTAAAAGTAGCAAAAACTATTGTCATAAATGTTACTGCTGCTTTGATGAATCCTGTTGTAATAATTATTGCTATATTTATTGTAATTTTGATAATGGTATTAGCTATGGTAGTCCTATTAATGGGTGGTGGTGCCAGTGCAAATATTTCTGAACAATATGCATATTCTTCAGCAGCAGGACTAGTAGATGTACCAGAACAATACCAAAATGCTTTAGACTTTTTTAATACTGCTGTTGCAAATCGTCAAGAAGAATTTAATTCTATAATAGATAATATGTATTATGATTATAATAACCTGACTGAAAGTAGTTTAGTTTACATGGAAAGGACTCTCCCAGAACCTATTATCATCTATGACAAGAGTTTTTCTATTGATGAGAGGAAAGCAACACTAAAATCTGCATGGGATATGGATTTGACGGTTACAGCAAAAGAAGCTATTGCAATTGCTTACGTTTATTTGGAGAAAGAAAAAAATGCTGAAAATCATACAGAGGGTGGTATTTACGAAGTTTCTTATACGCAAGAAGTATTTGATTTAATTCTTACAAAATGTGTTACATTTAGCAATACAGTTTACAGTGGTCAGTATTGTCCAGACGAAAATTGCACTAGACATGTAGAGCTAGTAGATAATCCAGATTATTACTATGCGTTAGACAGAGTAAATGAAGCAGCAGATAACTATAATAATTCTGGCGGAGATGAGTATTGGGGACAGCAGTATGAGTACTGGTCAAATGTTTTTGATAACACTTCACCTACAATAGAAGAAATTACATATATTTGTGAATATCAGCACGATTTACATTCTATCGGACTAGCATTTTTTACAAAAGAAAATATTATGAATGCTTTAGAATTTACCAATAATGATAAGCGATGGGAAGAACTAACCGAAAAAGGGTTTGAAAATAATACCAATATTTCTATATAAGTCAGGAGTGAAAAAAAAGGCTTTAATTAGAGAGAAAGGAAGTAGTTATGAAGTATGCAAAGCGTGTTGAAATAGCTAAAAATTTTATTAACAAGAATAAATTATTCACCGTTATTGCAATCATCACAATGTGTTATTTATTGTGCAATTTTCTTTTCAGTAGAGTAAATTCTGATTTTTCTTCTAATGATGTTGAAATTAATGAAATACAAGAAACCGAAGAAAAAGAAAATATAATGCGATGGCAATTTTACTGGTCTGACCTGGTTATACTGGCAAGTGGAGGCGGATTTTGTACTATTATGATAGTTCGTGAACGAAGGAAAGAGAGGGACAACTTGCAATGAATTATTTCTGTGATATACACATTCAATCTAAGAAAGAACAGGAAGCAAGAATATTTATTGTTTTAAACGGTTTATCATCTGACGAAATACCACAACTGACCAAAGAAATTCTTTTGGAAAATCATCAGTATATGGATTTTCGTCAAAAATACAAGCCAAAATTGATTATGGCTGATTATATAGTTTATGCCACAGAAAGTGATATTAATGCTGCACTACCTGATGAAGAATTTGAAAAATTGACCGAAACTTCTGAAAAATGTGGACAATCCGAATTAAGTATCGATTGCATTCACGATAAAAGCAGATTTTCAGCAAAAAAGAAAATGAAAATTTCTCCTACTTTGGTCATTAGCTTTGTTGGGTGTCTTTTGGTTGTAGCGGTCATGAGTTTCGGAGTTGGAAAAATGCTAGCAAAACCTGAAAATGTTGTTGCAGATGAAACTAAAACAGAGCAATCCGTCAATGAAGATGGTATGCTAATTCCTGAACAAGAAGAAATTGAAAATGAAGCACAACAAATTACAGTTTCTATTGACCGTTCTTACTCGGCTATTCCAACAGAAGATTTGCAATTAAAAGGCGTAGTTGTGGACGGAAAAGCACAAATTACTTTGCCAGAATTTGACAAAACTGACTTTTTTAGTCATGTATCTGGATATACATGGGGATTTAGCACTGACCCCAATGCAAAAAAAATTGAATATTATGGTGGTCAATCTTATAATTTTTCAGAAGATACAAAGTTATATCGTGTACTTGTCAAGTATGGCGGTGGAAGTGGAACAAGAGACGACCCTTACTTGATTGATTACTACGACCAGTTGGAACTTATGAGCAAAGAAAAAGCAAGGGGATATTTCAAACAAACTGCGGATATTGTCTTTCCTGACTGGGCTAGTCATACACCTATTGATACTATCAATGAGTTAAAGTCTGACCCAGATTCAGAATATTTTGAATATGATGGTGGTGAATATACTATTGAAAATTTGGACAGTCCTCTATTTGGAAAAGTTTCGGGTGCGGTAATTAAGAATGTCAATATCACGAATTCCACAATTGAAACAGTAGAATATAAAGATTATGGTTTTATTGCATGTTCTGTTTATAACTATCGCTATACTGCTGAAGATGGCACAAGATATGATACTGGAGAAACCTTAATCCAACATTGCAGTGTTTCAAATTCTTCGATTTTGGCAAGTCAACCACAAACAGAAGAAACACAAGCTACAGAAGTTGTCACTGCTCCATCAGTCGTACCGCCTGATTTAGTTGAATATAATGAAGATGGAAATATTATTGAAAAATCTGAAGATACTGAACCTGTAGAACCGACAAGACAAGGTGAATATGCAATTGGCGGAATTACAGGATTAGGAGGTGAAATTGAAAATTGTTATGTTACAAATTTCGTAATTTCTGCCTATCTTGATGATTACATTCTATATGCTGGTGGAATTTCTGGAAAACCAGCAAATGTCATTAACTCCGCAGTTTATCAATTTTCAGCAAAGGGCAATATTTTCAATGCAGGTGGAATTGTCGGCAGTGCTAGTGGTGCAAAAAGATATAATCCGACTGGACAAGAAATTCCTGGATATTACGGAGGCAATATACAAGGTTGTCTTGCTAGGAAAATTACGCTATATACCGAAGTATCCGCTGGTGGTATTGCTGGTGAAGCTAGCACTGGCACGGAGAACGCAATTATTTCAAATTGCTATACAAACGACTTAGATTTTAGCGTAGGCGTATTTTCAGATTCTGAACGCCAAGAAATCAAAAAAGCTGGTGTTTCTGGCGGTATCATTGGTACAGACGGAACAGAAAATTATGGACACCTAGTAACAGCAACTGTTTCTCCAACAGAGTTTTCAGTTATCGGCAGTCAGAAAGTTTCTGAATATGATGATACAGTTAGACTTGCACCAGATTATGCGTTTTATCAGCAAAATATTCTAAGCGTGATTAACCAGAATACGATTCATCCAAACAATCCAAAAGAAATTTTTACAGGCAGTTTCAAATTTGGTGAAAATAATATATTTGGTAATGATAGTGGTAGTTTGGCATATCCAGCTGAAATAGAAGATTTACTTGAAAAAATGGTTGCGGGGGAACAAACATGATTGAAAAAACAGAAAAACCTTACACACTGCGAAGTGTGCAGAGAGAATTAGAAAAACTAGAAAAATCCAAGGAGAAGAAAAAAGAAAAAATTAAGTCTCTCACAGAAGAAATAAAGTCGGAAAATGCTAAAATAAAGGAATTAGAAACAATTTATGACAAGCTCTATCATGAAGATTTGCAGAGAAAAATTTCTGACGCATGGTTTAAACATGGCAACATAACAGGCGAACAGATTATAAAAATCCTGGAATTAAGCAAGCAAATTCAGGATAAAATTGATATTTTGGACGTAGATACTATGGTAAATGCTGTAACTGTTGCTTACCATGAACATACCAAAAAACAAAATGAAACAGAAACTTTATAATGAAATAAGGAGGAAAAAATGTCAGAACATAAATATCTGTTAGAAATGCTTTGTTGTTTGCCAAAGAAATTATTATTTCTAAAACTAAACGAATTCGATGAAATACCTGATTGGCTAAAAGGTATAGACAATAATGTAATAAATGAAGCAATTGAATTATATGAAAATTCTGAATATGTTGAACAGCGTAAGTTAATGCTAAAGTATTTATAGAATGATTTGGTAAACCTCTGCTTAAGTAAGCAGAAAAAATAATATTCTAAAAGAAAAGAGGAAAAAAGGATGAAACTTATTATTGCTGAAAAGCCCTCCGTAGCAAAGGGCATTGCTTCTGTTGTTGGAGCAACGATAAACAAAAATAGCTATATAGAGGGAAATGACTACATTGTGTCTTGGTGTTTCGGTCATCTGGTTGCTTTACAAATGCCCAACGATTACTGTGAAGCATGGGCAGAAAAGCCGTGGAATTTTTCACAATTGCCAATGTTTCCAGAAAACTGGAAATTTAAGGTAAAACCAGATGCACAGGAACAGTTCAACACACTCAAGAATCTAATGCATGACAACAAAATTGATGAAATCATTTGTGCAACAGATGCAGACAGAGAGGGAGAATGTATTTTCCGCTATGTTTATTACTTAACTAGCTGTAGAAAACCTGTCAAACGATTGTGGATTTCCAGTTTGGAAGAAAGTGCAGTTAGAGACGGCATGAAAAAATTAAAAAATGCTGTTGAATATGATTCATTATACCAAGCAGGATTTTGCAGAAGTAAGGCAGATTGGCTTGTTGGTATGAATGGGTCAAGGTTATTTTCTATCCGTTATCGTCAGGCATTGACATTGGGCAGGGTTCAAACACCAACACTTGCTATGATTGTTAAGCGTGATGACGATGTAAAGAATTTTGTGAAACAGAAATATTTTACTGTAGAACTCGATTGTGGCAGTCTTATTGCTAGTTCAGAACGTATTGATGATGAAAATAAGGCAAATAATCTTATTTCTTTGGTAAATGGAAAAACGGCAGTTGTTTCAGAAATTAAAAAAGAAATAAAAACAGTCAATCCACCTAAACTTTATGATTTAACAACGCTACAACGTGAAGCAAATAAGCAATTTGGCTATACTGCAAAACAAACGCTTGATTTTTTACAATCGTTGTATGAAAAGAAATTGTCTACTTATCCTCGAACTGATTCACAGTATCTTTCTGATGATATGGAACAAACAGCAACCGATATGATAAAGATTATATTTCAGGTATTCCCACAGTTTGGCACTCCGCAAACTGTTAATGTAAATCGTTGTATCAACAATGCAAAAGTAACTGGACATCATGCTATTATTCCAACTGCTAATATTGCGAAAACTGACTTAAACGAATTGCCTAATGATGAAAAAAATATTTTGATGATGATTTCTGCAAAACTTATCATGGCAACCGCAGAATCACACAAGTATGAATCTGTTAGAGTAGATATTACATGCGAAAATAATAATTTTTCAGCAAATGGAAAAACAATTATTACAAACGGTTGGAAATTATTTGAAACTTCTATCAAATTGGCACTAAAAAATAAAAATTCTGATAATGAAATAGAAAATATAAAAACATTGCCTGAAATTACACAAGGGCAGGAATTTAACAATGTTTCGGCACAAAAATCTGAGCATTGGACAAGTCCACCAAAAACTTTCACGGAGGATACTCTCTTATCTGCAATGGAACACGCTGGACTTGATGAATATGATGACGAAACTGAAAAAAAAGGCTTAGGCACTCCAGCAACTAGAGCAGGAATTATTGAAATGCTTGTAATGCGTGGTTATGCCGTTCGTAATAAAAAGCAGATTACAGCAACAGAAAAAGGAATTAATTTAATTAAGGTCGTCCCTGATGAAGTGAAATCTCCTAAACTCACAGCGGAATGGGAAATGCAGCTACAACAAATTGAACATCAAAAATATTCCTCTGAAAAATTCATGCATGATATTACAGAATTTGTAAAAATGCTTTGTGAAAAATATAGCACAGAAGATACTAGTATATCTTTTGGAACTCAATATGAAACACTCGGAAAATGTCCCAAATGTGGCGGTGATGTTAGAGATGGAAAATTTGGCATTCACTGCACAGCCAAATGTGGCATGATAATTGGAAAAGTTTACGGAAAGGTACTCACTGAAATACAAGTCAAAAAATTGTTGTCTGGTAAAGAAATTTCTTACACAGCAAATAGTAAAAAAACAACTGTTTTCCCTGAAATTATTCAAAATGACTATCAAGGCAAGATTTATTATCAGTGGAAAACAGGAAATAATGGAGATTCCTCTGAGCATGAAAGCCTTGGTAAATGCCCTAAGTGCAGTGGAGAAGTCAAAAATGGAAATTATGGAATTTATTGTACTTCAAAATGCGGTATGATGATTGGTAAAATTTATGGAAAAGTACTTACTGAAAAACAAGTAAAAATGTTGCTTTCTGGAAAAAAAATTTCTTATGTAACAAATAACAAAACAACCACTGTTCTTCCAGAAGTCATTCAAAATGATTATCAGGGTAAAACTTATTATCAATGGAAAACCGAAAAACAATAATTTTCAAAATGGCAAGGTGATACTTCATGAACTTAGAAGAAATTAGAAATAATATTATTAAAAGTGGACTACCTGTATACACTTCAAGAACAGCAAAACAAATGCGTGATGCAAAACTTTACACTGAAAAAAGAGCAAAGCATGCAAAATTAAAAGTTGACACAAAACATATTTGTGGTTGGTGGAAATATTCAGGAATATACTACATTCCGCTTTACAAAAAACAAAAAGATTGAACAATGAAAATAACTATGATATTAAATTTTTTATGGATTGTTATTGCAGTTTATGGCATAATTTCGTCTTTTCGTTTGTTCAAAGTGGTAAAAACAAAGAAGAAAAAATTATGGACTATTCTGTATACTATTTTTGCTGGTGCATACTCCCTGACAGCGATTGCTTTTTCTGTCATAGTAGCCTATGCAACAGCAACAGAACCAGAATTCAATGTGTGGAATTTATGGTTCAAATAAAATATATCATGAAAGAGAGAAAAACAAATGAATTTTCGTTATTTTATTACTGATAACACAAATTACGGTTCATTGATTGTTGGTAATCTAAACCCGCAGACAATGCTGTTATTACTTGGCATGGTTTGTATAAAACAAGTAGATAAGTATAAGGTTATTGATTTTTTCGTGCAGGAGTTTCAATTTGGGGTTGAAGCAGAAGAGATTCAATTTGTGAAACTAAATACTGATGAAAAATATCCATATACATATTACAATTTGATAGAGGAAAGTGTTTCTGATAAAAATGGTTATCTTTATGCAAATATTTTAGACGTGCGAGACTATTTTTGCAATAATGATAGTATCACCATGCTAAATTCAATCAATTGGAAGAATATCCAGAAAAGTAATTTTTAGTGAATAGTTAATAATTCCCTCATAATAAGTCCTATTTTCTGTTCCAGAATCAGTATGAATTGTTAGTTTAGTGTAAAAAGCAATTAACGCTCTAAAATATACATCATCAAATTGTCTGTATTCTAATGGTAAATGCTCATAAACGTTATTAGAAAATCTCAAAGAACAGATTAAGTTTTCTCGATTGTTATGATAGATATTAAGCCTATGAGGATAGTATCCACCATGCTCATCCTCATACCATTTAAATTCTGCTGTATCATAAAAAATTTTGAAATCGTCAATACTGCTTTGATCCACACAGTCAGTAAGACGTTTTCTTGGAATATAGTACCGCTTTCCATAAGCATTCTGTGTATTAGTGGTTTGCTTTAAAAGCTGGACATCTGTTTGCTTGGAAATGATACATGGATTATTTATAACCGCTTGTCCTTTAATAAATAGAAGCAGACAGTCTTGGAGGCGTGTATGTAGATTATTTAAATTTTTACTTTCTCCTAAATATGTCAAAATTTTCTTTGTAGCTTTTTCACATTCGTAGGAACAGCCTACCACATGAAACTGTCTAGGATAAGTGGAAAAATAATCTTGTTTACTTTGACATCGGTTGTGCATAAGTTTTGGTTGCATGCATTCTGGGCAGAAAAGATATTCTTTTATTTCGTTATATCTTTGTGTATTTTCATTGCGTATCGCAGTTATTTCTTCAGCAGAGTACATTCTAGTAACTGCCCCATTTATGTACTTTGCTTCTTCAAATTTGGTATTCATTTTATTTTCTCCTAAAGTGAGGTGTTTATTTTTGATATATAAAATAAAGAGCATTCATTTTTCGGATAAAGATTCTGTCTATATAGTCACAGATTATAGCAACATAGTAATGCAGTATTTGATTGCCTATATCCAGTTTGCATTCTATGAAATTGCACCTGGTTATGGTTTATCTCCAAAACAAATTAGCAGTATTTTATCTAATGTTTATGGACTTGATAATATACAGTCTGCTGATGACAGCTCTGTTATTGATATGTTTAATATATGGGAAAAATATTGTATGGCAATAGATGTTATCCTAAATATCCGCATGTTCCAAAATGAAAAACTCCATGATGAGCTTGTAAAACAATTTTATTATATCATAACAGAGTGAAAATGTAAAGAGTTATTTTAAATAAGCAAGGGAGGAAAATTTTTGGAAAATACAAATAAAGTTAAAGTAATCGCATTCAGCTCTGCTGGTGCTGAAAAATTAAGAGAAATGACAAAAAATGCTGAAATGTATATAGACTTTTTGAAATTTCAAGGTCGGGTATTCAAACATAAGACTGGCGTAGCTCTTGAATTCTTTGCACAAAGACCAAA
Source organism: uncultured Ruminococcus sp. (assembly GCA_947177375.1). Taxonomy (GTDB): domain Bacteria; phylum Bacillota; class Clostridia; order Oscillospirales; family Ruminococcaceae; genus UBA3855. The sequence goes on along the minus strand of CAMWUF010000001.1, from coordinate 8,966 downwards.
CGCACAATTCATAGCGACAAGGCAACAGTGGGAGCAGCTTGATTACACTCTACAAGCTGGAGCTTCTGGCATACGTTTCATTGATAAAAATGGAAAAAAGACGGAACTATACGACTTTTCACAAGTAGAAGAAGAAAAAAAACCTCGTGTTTGGACACTTAACAAGCAGACTGCTAGTATTATAAAAAAAGAACTTGGCATATCTGAAAAAGAAAGTATTATTACTGGAACACTTCGACAAGTAGGAATTCCAGAAGTCACGGAATGCATGAAAGCTCTAAATATTCCACCGTACAAATACCAAACTTTTCAAAAATCGTTTTCTAATGCTGTTCAAATCATCATGTCGGGCAGGCTAGAAATGGGGAACAACTCATTTACTATTCCTGCCAATCCTACTGCTTTTCAAATGCTAAGAACAGAATCAGAAAAAATGGCATTTTTAGCTTATGCTACAAATAGTGCAAATCGAGCTTTAATGAAAATTGAAGCCACTATGCAAGAAATGATAGCTAAAAAGATTGCAGAAAAAAATGAACAAAAAGCACAAGCAGAAGAAAATAGTAAACAAAAATCTGAAAATACACAGGAAATTATTCACAATAAGGATAACAAAAAAGGAAGTATTTCAGAGAGCAATAGGACTGATAGCAATGTTTCTTCTCAAGAAAAAGATTCACAAAATAAAACAAAAGATGAAATTCTTTACAAAGTAGAAATGAATGGTGAAAGTGGCACTTATAAAGCAAGTGGAATTACTGCTGATGAAATCTTACATATTGCTGCCAATAGCGAAAAACCGTACTGGGAACTGATGAATATTGGGCAGAGAATAAGCGATTTAGACTATGCAACATTTCAGCAAAGCGATGAATTCACAATCTCTGTTGATGTGAATTTCGATGAAAATGAAGCAACTATTTACAGCGTTAATGACGGAAAAGGTGGTATTTCAGAGGAAAATAGAACTGACGACAATGTTTCTTTCCAAAATCTAAAAATTTCTGATTTCAAAGATTTACAAAGTAAAACAGATGAAATTCTTTACAAAATAGAAATGAATGGTGAAAGTGGCACTTATAAAGCAAGTGGAATTACTGCTGATGAAATCTTACATATTGCTGCCAATAGCGAAAAACCGTACTGGGAACTGATGAATATTGGGCAGAGAATAAGCGATTTAGACTATGCAACATTTCAGCAAAGCGATGAATTCACAATCTCTGTTGATGTGAATTTCGATGAAAATGAAGCAACTATTTACAGTGTTAATGACGGAAAAGGTGGTATTTCAGAGGAAAATAGAACTGACGACAGTGTTTCTTTTCAGAACATAAAAATTTCCGATTTCAAAGATTTAAAAAATGAAATTAAGGAAGAACATACCCCAAAAATTGAACACCAAACTCGTCCTGAGCGTTTATACGGAAAATTCACACAGCTATTCCCTGAAATTGCAGATGGTATACATGTATATGAGCGACGTGATGAAAATAACCATGAACTACTTTGTTTAGAACGTATAGGTGGTGAAACCTATGGCATGACGAATCTTCATACTCAAGATGGAGAATTAATATATAGACCTGAATCTCAAAATGGCGATTTAATATATAGACCTAAATTCACTTTCACTTTTGACTTGAAACATGAAGAAAAAAGACTTGAAATTTTGGAATATCAAGAAAGTATTTCTAAAATAAGTACGACACAGTGTGTTCATGATGATTATGGTAATCCTGATATACATCTGCAAAAAGAACTGGAAAAGAATTTCGAACATACTTTAGAAGCGATAGAGAAAATGTGGCAACCACTTTCAGAATACAATGAGAAAAATGAAAATTATATGTGGATTAATGATACAGTAGAATCAGAAGAAATAATTGAAGATGAAGAACCCAACAACGACAAAACACCTTATTTACGTGAAATATTGAATCAATTTTCACAAAAGCACGGTTTCGGCGAATTAAATGTTGAATCCGAAGGATATGGATGGGCATTAACTGAAACATTGGAAGACGGTACAACATACAGACTTGGAAGAATTAATAATCCTGAAGATGGATTTCCGTTCACACCTGAGACACTTCACAAATCGTTAGAAAGCTTTGAAAAAGTAATGGGGCTTAGAGCTGAATTATATAGCAGACAAAGTGCAATTGAAAGTCATGGTGGCATATCTATATTGCCAAAAGTACAAAAAAATCTACCTGAAATTGCATACGCAAGTAGCCCATCAAGAAAAATTTCTGATAATTTGGCTGCAATTCGTGAAATGATTCGCCTCGAAAAAGCGGAAGAAAATGGTGAAGAACTTTATGACAAAAGAAGTAACCAGTATAATAGCAAACAAAATTCCGAAAATCGTCTAAGACGTTACAGCGGTTGGGGCGGACTGCCACAATTATTTGATGAAAGTTTTCATCAGTATGATTATTATAGAAAACAACTAAAAGAAATGCTGACTGACGAAGAATATGCAAATGCTCGCTCTAGCACACTAAATTCACATTATACACCACAAATCATTATTGATTCAATGTACAAAGCAATTCAAAATATGGATTTGCCACGAGACGCACGCATTTTAGAGCCGTCTTGTGGCACAGGCAACTTTATCAGCAGAATGCCCAATAGTTTTAGCGATTCTGAAATTACTGGCATTGAAATTGATAGTATTACTGCCAGAATTGCAAAGCAATTACACAGAGAAAAATCTAATGTACAGATTGTTCAAAATGGTTTTGAACATACGAAGCTAGAAAATGATAGCTTTGACCTTGTGATTGGCAATGTGCCATTCGGTGATTATAACCTGAATGACCCTGATTATAGAGAAGATTGGCGAATTCATGACGCATTCTTTCGTAGAGCATTAGACAAAGTTGCCTCTGGTGGAATAGTTGCTTTTGTTACATCATGTGGAACACTTGACAAGAAAAATCCAAAAATCCGTGAGTATCTAGCGGAACAAGCAGAACTTGTTGGTGCAATCAGATTACCGAATAATGCTTTTTCATCAGCAGGAACAAAAACACCTACTGACATAATTTTTTTCAAAAAACGTGAAACACCTTTGCAATTTCATGAAAAAAAGCCTAATTGGTGCTATACTGTGCCTGACCCTAATGCCAGTGGTTTGAACATTAATGCTTACTTCGCACAGAATCCGCAAATGGTACTTGGAAAAATTGAAAAATCATCTTATCAGGGACGAATGACTTGTACACCAATTCCAAATACTGATTTACAAGTGCAATTGAATGAAGCAATTAAGAACTTGAATGCTAAGATTACAGTAACAAAACGTGAAAAAGCTTTTGCTGAAAGACAGGAAAAAATCGAACCTTGGGGCAAAAATTTTTCCTTTCATATCAAAGATGGCAAAGTATATTACCGTCAGGGTAATAGCATGATTGCTATTAAATGCAAGGATTCTGAAAGAGAACAAATTTCTATGTTGTGTGAAATTCGCACAATAGCGAGAAATTTAATCACCATGCAGAAAAATACTGTTGACGATTCAAAATTGATTCCTCTGCGTGAGCAACTTAATCAAAAATATGATGAATATCAAAAAAAGTTTGGTTTGTTATCAGATAAAAAAGTCCAAAAGCTTTTTAAAACTGATTCAGATTGTCCAGTTTTGCTAGCATTAGAAACTAAGGACGAAAAAAAAGCAGATATTTTTTCACGTCGTACGGTCAATGCAATGGTTGAAGTTACGTCCGTTAAGACCGTAGAAGAAGCACTACAAATTTCGCTTGACAAAAAAGGAAAGCCAGACATTCCATACATGGCAACGCTATTATCAGATAATTACCCAATGAATTTTTCGCAAGTTTCTGAACAAGTTTGTAAGGAACTTTTGGACAAAGGGTATATCTTCATTGACCCTGAAAAAAATATGCCTGATAAGCCCTATTCTGGTGTTGTAGAACGTAGCGAATATCTTTCAGGCAATGTTAGAAAAAAATTATTATTTGCTACAGAACATGCAAAAATTAATCCAGAATATGAAAGAAACATGCAAGCCTTAAAGCAAGTCATTCCAGAAGACATAAAAGCAGAAGAAATTTCTGCACAAATGGGCTGTACTTGGATTGATTCAGAAGACTATACAGAATTTTTACACCATTTAAGCGGTAGAAATCAAAATGACCAAAAATGTAGCGTAAATTTTTCATCAGCAACAGGGGAATTTGAAGTGATAAAAGCAAAAAGTCGTAATAGAGACTTTAATCAGAATGAAACAACAACATATGGCACAAGTGACTACAACATGTATGAACTAGCAAATAAAATTCTAAATCAACGTCGTATTGTTGTAAAGCGAGAATACCCTAATCCAAAGGACAAAAGCCAAACAATTACAAGAACAGATGCACAAGCTACTAAAATTGCATTGGAAAAAGCAAAAGCGATTCGTCAAGAATTTGAAAAATGGATTTTCGCAACTCCAGAACGAAAAGAAAAATATGAACGTAAGTACAATGATATTTTTAATAGTCTTGTTGGTCGTGACTACGATGGCTCACATTTAACTTTTTCTGGACTTGCCAACAATTTTGAACTACGACAACACCAGAAAAATTGCGTTGCAAGAGCAGTATATGGCGGAAATACACTTGCTGCACATGTTGTCGGTGCTGGAAAATCAGCTGTCATGTTTACATCAGTTATGAAAAAGAAAGAATTAGGCTTAATTAATAAAGCCTGTGTAGTTGTTCCAAAAGCACTAACTGAACAAACTGCAAGCGAATGGCGAAAATTGTACCCTGATGCCAAAATTCTGACTGTTACAAATGACGATTTGTCTACAGAAGCTAAAAGAAATTTATTCACGGCAAGGGTAGCAACAGGTTCATATGACGCTGTGATTATGTCACAGGAACAATTTGAAAAAATTCCTATGTCCCGTGAATATCGTGCAAAATTTATACAAAAAGAAATTGACGACTTGGCAGATATGCTTCGTGAAAAGAAATTACAATCTCATGGAAAAAAAGATTATTCTGTCAAAGCAATCGAAAAAGCTAAAAAACAATTGGAAGCCAAACTTGAAAAATTGCTTAACCCAAAAAGTAAGTCAAAAGCAAAAGATGATTTGCTTGAATTTGAGCAATTGGGCTTTGATTACCTTGTATGCGATGAAGCACATGCCTATAAAAATGGCTTTGTTGTGACCAAAATGACGAATGTCGCAGGAGTTACAACAAGACCATCAGGAAGAGCAGAAGATATGCAAATGAAGACAGATTATTTCAACCAAACGCTCGGACAAGGACACATTCTATTTTGCACAGGCACACCTGTAAGTAACAGCATGACAGAATTATACGTCATGACACGTTATCTCCGTCCAGATTTGCTTGAACAAGCAGGCGTAGCAAGATTTGACGACTGGGCAGCAACATTTGGAAAGGTAGTAACGAAAAATCAACAAGGTGCAGACGGAAAATTGAAATTAAGAACGGCTTTTGCTAAATTTGCAAATTTGCCTGAATTGATGGCAATGTACAAAGAATTTGCGGATGTTCAAAGTGCTGAAAAATTACAATTACCACGCCCAGCTTTAAAAACAGGCAAGCCTCAAATTTTGAAAGTTTCAGCAAGTCCTGAACAAAAAGAGTATGTCAGAAGTTTAGCACGCCGTGCAAAAGCAATTTCAGATGGTGTGGTAGAACCTAGTGAAGATAATCTTTTGAAAATCACAAGTGAAGCTCGGCTCGTTGGATTAGGCAATCAAGCGATTGCCTCCCTCTATCAAAAAAATGGAGAAGATATTCCAGAGGGATTTCTTGATGTCAAAGATAGCAAAGTTGACAAATGTGTTGAAAATGTGGCACAAATTTATCATGATAAAAAAGAGCAAAATGGCGTGCAAATTATTTTTTCAGATATTGCTGTAAATTCTGATAATGGAAATTTCTCAGTATATGACTATATCAAGAAAGAACTAATAGAAAAGGGCATTCCAGAAGATGAGATTATCTTTGCACCAAAAGCGGACGCTAAGAATCGTGAAGCAATTTTTCAAGATATTAATAACGGAAAATACAAAGTCGTGATTGCAAGCACAGGAACACTTGGAACAGGAGCAAATATTCAGGAAAATCTTTATGCATTACATCATGTGGACATTCCTTGGAAGCCATCAGATTTTGAACAACGTGAGGGAAGAATTCTCCGCCAAGGAAATAATTTTGATGAAGTAGAAATTTTTAATTATGTAACAGAGGGAACGCTTGATAGTTACTTGTATCAAACAGTCACCGATAAAGCTAGATTCATCGCACAGCTTTTAGATGACAAATGTCCTGCAAGAGTTTCAGAAGATTGTGACGAAAAAGTTTTGACATTTGGTGAAATTCAGGCAGCAGCAGAGGGAAATCCAGATTTTAGACGAAGAATTGAGTTAAGCAACGAAATTGAAGAACTTAAAATGCTAAAAAAAGCTTATATGCGTGAAACTGCAATCACAGAACAAAAAATTGAAGATATTCCTAAACAAATCGCAGGAAAACAGCAATTACTTGAAACTATCCAGCAAGATAAATCTTCTGCTACATTAATGAAAAACTTTACATTGACAACAGACTCAGGAAATATTCTAAAAGAAAGAAAAGATATTAATGCATATCTCTTGAGTATGGTACATAGAGCAATGAGCAATCCAAATCAGAAATTTCCAAAAGCAAAAATCGGTGGTTTTAAACTTTCTGTATTTGTCAATGCTATCCATGATAAAATCAAATTTATCCTAAAAGGCAAACATAGTTACCACTGTGACGCTGGTATCGGTGAAAAACAGGACAATATGTCTAGGTTACAACATCTTATTAACAAAGCTATTCCAAACCAAGAAACAGACACAATACATGAAATAGAAAATTTACAGCTAAGCTTGAAACAGGCGGAAGAACGTGCTACTATTCCATTTCCTCGTGAAGAAGAATTGCAAGCCGACATAGAAGAATTACAAGAACTGGAACAAAGACTTGCCAAACTTTCAGAACAGGATGATTCTTTTTTTGATTCATCAGATGACATTTATGACCCTGAAGATGAAGCTGACCCAGTGATTGAAACAATAGAAGAAAAAACAAGCCGTGAAGCACTCTATAGTGTAGATGAAAACGATTATCAACCTACTGAAGAAGATAACTTGAACCAATTTCAAACAACACGAAGAATATAAAAAACATTAATAAATGCCCTCTTCGAAAACTTTAAGGGCATTTATGCTTAAAGGAGTGATAATATAATAAATGAACAAAGAAGATTTTAACAGGTTAGTGCAAGATGCAAGAGAAGCCGATTTAGTCGATTATTTCCGAATAAGTGGCTACACATTGAAAAAATATAGAACTGAATATTATGTGGAAGAAATTCCTGGACTTTGCATTAATCCATCTGAAAAGAAATGGTGCTGTCATTATGCCACTAAAAAAGGTGGTGGCATAGAGGGAAGAATTAATAATTCCATTGATTGCCTTACTGAACTGCTTGGCATGAGTTTTAACCAAGCCGTTCTGGAACTGACTGGAAGAAATATTTCTACAATGCATTCTTATGATTTTCCAAAAAGTCAAGCCCCAGAATACACTTCACCTCCAGTTGAAAAACTTGAAAAAATAAAAAGAATGTTGGAAATGCCACCACCAGCACAAAACATGAGAAGATTATTTGCTTACCTTTGCAAGACTAGAAAAATTCCTGTTGCGATTGTTGAAGAATTGGTTCACTCGCAAAATTTATACCAATCACAGAAAACCGAAAGACTAAAAGGAGAAAATGCGGTTTTTATTCATAAAAATGCCAAAGGTGAAATTATTGGCGGTGAAATTCAAGGAATTACTTCTTTTAAACGTTTCAAAGGTGTAGTTGCTGGAACTCGTGACAGCGTATTTATGTTTACGCCCTATCCTGCAAAAGATGGCAAATTAAAAAGGGCATATTTGTTTGAGAGTGCAATTGACCTGATGAGTTTCTACTCATTCTGTGATAAAAAAAACAAATTAATGAGAGGTACAGCATTCATTTCAATGGCTGGACTAAAGCCAACGATTCCAAAAAAATTACAGTCTGAGGGAGTGGAAATTATTTCTTGTGTAGATAATGATAATAAGGGTAGGCAGTTTGAATCAGACAATGGTTTCGTTCGTTCTGAAAGCGTAAAGAAACATCTTGACTATCAAGGATTCAAAGATTGGAATGAACTTCTCGTTTTTCAAAGTGAAAATAAAAATTTGAATCTGATGGAGAATCAGCAACAAAAAAATTTATCATTATCAAATCTTTTTAAGAAGAGAGGTGGCAATTCGTGAACAATAATAAAAGCAGACGTGGTGCTGTGGAAGTTTTCATGACAAGAGATTTTCTAAATTCTATGATTTCTGTTTTAGAAAATTATATTGCTATTGATACAACAAATAAATACAGCGTATATGCCAAACGATTAAAAAATAAGATTTTGAATCATGGAAGAAAATTCATATACAATGATGAAGAGCAAGTTGTTATTTATTTTTATGAGCATGAAGCAGCATTGCTTATCAAACTATTTTCAATTTATGTCAATGCGATTGAAGAAACACCAGAAAACTATTTTGACAGAATTGGAAAAACAAAAAATAACAATTAAAAATTCCTAGTTTGTTTAACAAGCTAGTTATAAAAATTATAAAAAAGGGTTTGGGAATTTCCCAACTGCGGAGCAGATAAAAACTTCTCACTTAAATTTTTTTGGAGAAAAAATAAATTTTTTTAGAAAATTTGTGAGAAGTTATAGCCATCAAGGTCGCAGACTTTGCCCAATAAATGCAACGGAGTGAAATGTTCTGTTTTGCACACTCTGATAGGAGCTGTCTCTTTTTCACATCTCAGGGCCCACGAGACATCTCAGGAGCTCAGATGCTCAGGTGTGGTCGAGAACTAAAGGTGGGGGGGGAGGGGGG